>WJKZ01000078.1 GCA_014728785.1 Candidatus Omnitrophota bacterium | reverse complement strand
GGACAATCCGCAGGAATTTCAGAATCTGGCAGGCCAAGCCCGCCAAAACATAAAAAATCTGGTTCAAAGGCAGCGTCAGCAAAAAAAGATAATGGCAAGAAGAGGTATTCAGCGCAGTATACTTTTTGAGACTTTGTCTGAGGAGCAAAAGGAAAAAATTGTAGCTTTAAGAAATGAATATCAAAACACACTTCGGGAAGTATTGGAGAAACGGGGGAAAGAACTTGAAGCTTTGAAAGAAGAAAACTCTGAGAAGTATGAGCAGATAATTTCAGAAGCTCAAGATAAGGCACGTAAAAGAATACAAGAGGCAAGGGCGCGTTTCCCTGAGAAATTTCAACAAATTCAAAAGATGAGGCCTGACTATGTAAAGAATAAGTTAGAGTGGTTAAAGAGTAGAGACCCACAATTGTACGAAGAAGTAGTAGAAAAGATTGAAAGTAGTACAACAGCTGCCGATGAATGAAAATGTATGGTTAGGAATTAGTGGAGTTGGTTTAAAAAGTTATGGTTGGGGCTCAATAATAGTCCCAGCCATAACTAACTGGCGATTAGTTACTGTTTTGTGTAGATTTTAGCTATGCTTATTTACAAAGAAGATACGTTACAAAAGCTTATAGAAGATTTTCTCCGGGGAGATGATAATTCTTTCAGGAATCTGGCAATACTTATTCACCAGGATGTTTTGAACATTTCATATCGGTATGTGGGGAATATAGAAGATGCTAAAGATATACTACAGGAGGTTTTGATCAAGATACACCGCAAGGTGAGGTCTTTTAAGAGAAGGTCAAAAGCCTCAACCTGGATTTACCGGCTTACAGTTAATGCTTCTATTGATTTTTTACGAAAAAAGCGCAGTTTTTTTAATTTAAAGAAGAAAGCCAGTATTCATAAAGAAAAATATACCTTCTCAAAAGATAAAGAAACAGAAGATAAAAAAAAGGTAATAGAGAATATGCTCAAGGTTCTTCCTTTGAGGCAAAAAAATGCTTTTATTTTGAAACACTTTGAAGGATTAAAAATAAAAGAAATAAGTAAAATATTAAAGTGTTCTCAAAGCAGTGTAAAAACACACCTGAGGAGAGCAGTTGATAACTTGAGAAAAATAGTGGAGGTGGAAAATGAGATGCCCGTCAAATAAAGAATGGATATCTTTCTACTATAAGGAGATGCCGGAGCCAAGGCGTAAGATATTGAGTGAACATCTTAAGAGTTGCGGTAGGTGCCGGCAATACCTCACTGCAACCAGCCGTTTTTTGGAAGATAAGGCAAAAGAGGAGATTAACTTAGAAAAAGAGCAGCTTTATTCTATAATCAGTCAAGCCCAGAAAATAGCCAGGAAGCAGCTTCTCTTCCCAATCCGGCTAAAGGAGTTTTTCAACAACTTGGTCGGCAATCTGCAGTGGATGTTTACCTACCACCGGGTCTTGGCAGTTGTTACAACCGCAGCTTTGGTGATAGCCTTAATTACTCCTTTTTATTATCAAAAGGATTCGTTAAATCGCGGGATAATAGATTTACAGATGGAGCTGGTCTTTGAAGAGGACTTTTTCGATTTTTATCTGGATTGCTATTCACTTAACGGATATTCTTGATTTTCTTCTTCAACCATTATTTCTTCGTAGAGGTGAGAAGGTAATTCGTAAATAAACATTGAGGGCCGGTTGATTATCAATCCGTTACGGTGGGTATATCTGGTTTGGGGATAAGTTATGTGAAGGATAGATTTACTGCGGGTTATCGCCACATAAAACAGCCTTCTTTCTTCTTCTAACGATTCTTGAGAGCTTAAAGCTTTAGGGTGAGGAAAGGCGTAATCCGATAGGCCCATAATAAATACAGCTTCCCACTCAAGCCCTTTAGCCTGGTGTATAGTAGAAAGAACGAGAGTTTCTTCACCGTAATTATCTTTGGCGCCGGCGATTGACTCTCCTTTAAATTCCTCCAGTGAGCTTATGTCGGACAGAAAAATCTTTATGCTTGAGTAGGAAGATGCCATTTTTCCTAGTTCTTCTAAATCCAGTATTCTTTCATCAGGGTTATCAAAGGAAAGATAACAGTAGTCTCTGTAAAATTTCATGATTACATCTATGGCTGAGGCGGGTTTCAAGCCGGACTTAAGAACTTCGAATACCTCGGCGAAATTCCGGAATCCTCCTTTTTGTCTCTTGGGCAGTGCATCTTCGATTTCAGCCAGGGTTTTCTTTTTGTTAACCAGGCTGTCCCATATTTTATAAGCAAAATTACGGCCTATTCCCCTGTGGAGAGACACTGCCCTTTTGAACGATAATTCATCTTTAGGGTTAAGGATTATTTTTATATAAGACATGACGTCTTTTATATGCGCCTGCTCAAAGAATCTTAAACCTCCCCGGACTATATAAGGGATATTCCGTTTAAGCAGTTCCATCTCCACCTCAAGAGCCTGAAAACGCGAACGCACCAGAACAGCTATTTCATCAAGCGGTACGCCTTCATGGTTAAGTTCAATAATTTTTTGGCTCACAAATCCGGCCTGCTGATAAACATCTTTGGTCTGGACAATATAACCTGTCTCAGCGCCTTTTTTTATGGCTCTTAATTCTTTAGGGAATTGGTTGCTGTTTTGGCGGATTACGGCATTTGCCAGTGAAAGGATTTGAGGAGTCGAACGGTAATTGGTCTGGAGTTTAAATATTTTTGTGTTTTCAAAAACTCGGGGGAAATCCAGAAGATTATTTATATCCGCAGCCCGGAAAGAGTATATGGATTGCGCATCATCCCCCACAACCATAATATTTTTATGAACCGAGGACAGCTTTTTCAATATCATAAATTGCAGTCTGTTGGTATCCTGGTATTCGTCTACCAGGATGTAATTAAACATCCGGGAATAATACTGCAGTATTTCTTTGTCATCAAGAAGTTTCAGCCAGTTGGTCAGAAGGTCTGCAAAGTCCATTATGTTGGCCTGTATTTTTTTATTTCTGTAAAGTCTTACGACTTTTTTTATTTCTGCAGTGTATTCTTCTAAATGTGGGTAGAATCTTTCGATTATGTCTTTTTCGCCGGTGTATGAATTTGCTGCAAGGCTGTATATATTGTATATAACGCCTTTCTTGGGGAATATTTCACCCTTTTTATAGAAGCCTAAATCCTGGAGACAATCATCCAGCAGGTCTTTTGCGTCACTTGAGTCGATTATAGAAAAGTTAGAGGAATAACCCAGAGCCTTTGATTGCCGGCGGAGTATTTTATTTCCGATATGGTGAAAAGTCCCTGACCATAATCCTGCCAGGTTTGTCTTTATCAGAGTTTCGGCACGATTCCTCATCTCATTAGCCGCCCTGTTAGTGAAAGTGACCAAAAGTATATTTTCCGGTCTTATTCCCTTTTCCAATAAAAAAGCCAACCTGTAAGTTAAGACTCTGGTCTTTCCGCTTCCGGCTCCGGCCAAGACAAGGCATGGTCCTTCTCCCTCATATACAGCTTTGAGCTGCTGAGGGTTGAGATTTTTAGGGTAGTCTATAACCGCTGACCCTTTGAAAGGTTTTAATTTGTAGCTTTTCATACTTTTCTATAGAGTGGTGTAGTCTCTATATTACCACAAATAGCTTGTAATTAAAGAGTTATTGAGGCTGTAGTTCACAAAAATACAGTTCACAGAATACATAGATTAACTTCATCCTTCCGCAATTAGGCATCGGCATACAAGCTGCAGATTTCAAGCTTCAGGCTGCAAGAAACTACAGACAAATAAACCTAAGCTTTAGACTGAGACGGCTTACGATACTCAGACGAAAACTATACCTAAACCGAAGAAAAATTTAACCCAAATAAGCCATGGGCCAACGGCTATGAGCCATTGTCATCCCTCATTCTGCCCTCTGTCTTCCGTCCTCTGTATTAGATTGACAGTGTCTGGGGTAGGTGATAGAATCTTTCCTGGGAATTAAACAAAATCAAGGAGGTGTATTATGAAAGCCGTGAAAGGCAAAGAAATTATGTTGGTTGCTGACAACAAGGTTGGGCAACTGGAGGCTATAACCAGCCCCTTAAAAGAAGCAGGTATAAACATCAGGGCGGTTTCAGCCTGGGCGGTAGAGGATAAAGCATATTTCAGGTTTATTACCTCGGATAACAGCAAAGCCAAAGATATTCTTCAGAACATCGGGTCAATCGAAGAAAAGGAAGTTATTATAGCGGATATGCCGGACGAAGTCGGCCAGCTTCAGTCTTTCGCATCTAAACTTAAAGATGCAGACATAGATATCACTTACATATACGGCACTACTTCGGAACCGGGGGGTTCTGCTATAATTGTTTTTTCTTCCAGCGATAACGACAAGGTTCTCGAGCTTATTTCCGGATAAATAGAAGAGTTTGAATCCTGCGGATAAAGATTATGACGAGGCTCTTGGCTTAAGGCTTATATCCATATAAGCCTGAAAGTTAAGAGCCGATTTTTTATAAGTGCAGATAAATATGGAAGTGAAACTCCCCGATTCATTCCTGTGGGGCGCGAGTCTTTCCGCCTATCAGTGCGAAGGAGGAAATTTTGATTCCGATTGGCGCTTCTGGGAAGAAGAGAAAGGGCTGGAAAAAGCCGGCAGAGCCTGCAATCATTACGAATTATTTCGGGAGGATTTTCATCGGGCCAGGAAGCTCGGCTTAAATTCTCTCCGTATATCTTTTGAATGGTCAAGACTGGTCCCCGAAGAGAATTATTTTTGCAGTGAATCTATAAACCATTACAGTGAAGTCATCGACGAATTACTCAAGTTAGGACTGAAACCCGTTGTTACCTTGCACCATTTTACCAATCCTTTATGGTTTACAAAAAAAGGGGGATGGGAGGTTTCGGGAAATATAGATTATTTTCTTTCCTATACCAGATATATAGTTGAATCCCTTAAAGATAAAGTACCTGTGTGGTTAATTCTTAATGAGCCGCTGGTTTATATCTATAAGGGTTTTTTGGAAGGTAGCTGGCCCCCCGGATGCAAATCTTTATCCAGGGCAAAAAAGGTTTACAATAACATGATCCGGGCTTATATACTGGCTTTTGATGAGATAAAAAAAATATATTCTGAAGAATTTCAAGAGCCGCAGGTCTCTTTAGCCAAGCATATGAGATATTTTAGTGGGTGCGGCTGTTTTCCCGCATTTTTCAATAGTTTTATCGCCGGGGTACGGGACAAGCTTTTTAATACAGACGGTCTTTCTTATTTGGCAAGCAAAGGTAAAATGGATTTCATAGGTTTAAACTATTATTGCAGAGAGTATGACAGGTTCAGTTTCCCTCTGGGCAGAGAATGTGATTGCCGTCAGAGGGGAAGAAAAAATTATATGGGATGGAATATCTATCCCCAGGGGCTTTATAAAATCCTAAAGAGGATGAAAGAGTTTGGTCTGCCGGTTATTATTACCGAGAATGGAAGTGCTGAGGCAAAAAATTCTTTTTACGCTGATTTTCTCCTGGAACACCTGAGGAGCTTAGGCAGGGCTTTACTGGCAGGGGTCGATATAAGAGGTTATTTCTGGTGGTCGCTTATTGATAACTTTGAGTGGGATAAGGGGTTTTCTCCCAGGTTTGGTCTGTTTGAGGTTGTTTATTCGGATTTTAGCCGCAGGCGCCGTGATTTCGCAGAACTTTATTCAGAAATCTGTAAGTCAAATAAAATAGACCTGAATTAGTTTCGTATAAAGATTCATAGTAATGGAAAGCCGGGAAATAAAATTTATTTTGAGCAGTAGCTCTCCTTTTGACCAGTTAAGAGAAAGCGAGGTAAACAACTTGTTGAAATTCTGCGAGGTGCATGAATATCACAATAGTGAGATTATATATACCGAAGGCGAAGAATCCGATTTTGTTTATATATTATTGAAAGGGAGAGTAGAGATATTAACTTCCAGAGACGGCCGGCAGCCTTCGGTTATTGAAATACTGAAACGGGGAACGAGTTTCGGTATAATTTCTGCGCTTACCGATGATTTCCATTCTGTAACCGCAAAATCTATAGAAAATTCCTTTATATTAAAAATACCTAAAGCTAAATTTAAAATATTTTTAAATAAACACCCTCGAGTTTCCCTGGGGTTTTCCCGCATGCTTTCTCAGCGTGTAAAGTCAAGGTTTAAACCCAAAACTATTTTTCAGTCCAAAAGGATAGCCGTTTTAGGCGACGATGAACAAAGCAGTTATGCCTATTGGCTTTGTCTGGAGCTGAAGGAGCAAACCGGAAAAAAAGTTATATATGTAAAAACGAATTATTCTTCTTCCGGCCCCGATAGTTCTTTTTTGGGCCTTTTTAATTTTTCCTTTTCCAAAAAAGAAAGTTTTTCTCTTAAGAATTTTAGTGAAAACAGAGTCAATCCATATATTCATGAGGAGAAAATCGATATTCTGTTAGTAGAACTTGATAATATTTCAGCCCTGCCGTCTTTACTGAATTTTCTTTCCGAAAACTATCATTTTGTGATTTACGAATTATCATGGAGTAGTTTAAAATATCTGGGCCACGAACTAATAGACGCAGTCCACTACATCCATGCTTTGATTGAGGAGAAAGAACAACCGGATAATCTTAACTGGTTAAGCCTGAAGGCAAGGGAACATAATTTTCCCCTTAGGGAGCGATTGAGGGTTTTGCTGAAAGAGGAACAGAAAAACCGCTTGTCTCTGGCTCAGAAAGCAAAAAGAAAAATAAATTACCCGATTTATGCAACTTTGTCTTTAAGCCAGCAGCAGGATTATTTTAAAACCATCCGGCGTATTGCCAGAGAAATCGGAGAAATAACTTTAGGAGTTGCTTTAGGAAGCGGTGCAGCGTACGGATTTTGTCATATAGGCGTATTGGAGGTTCTGGAAAAAAATAATATAATAATCGATATAGTTTGCGGTTCGAGCATGGGGGCTGTAGTTGCGGCCTTATGGGCCTCAGGTTTTTCTTATCCGGATATAATAAAACATGCCGGCCAATTCGGAAAAAAAATAGGCAGGTTTTCCTTCATGGGAATATCTCTGCCTTTAAAGGGCGTAGTTACTGGCAGGAGGCTCGAGAATATCCTGAGAGGAATTTTTAAAGACCTTACCTTTAAGGATTTAAAACATACATTAAGAATTATAACTTTTGATTTCTCAGAAAGGAAAAGTCTGGTTATAGAAGAAGGGCTTTTATATAAGGCTGTAGCTGCCAGCTGTGCTATGCCGGGAGTTTTTGAACCGATACGTTGGGAAGGTAAGGTTTTGCTTGACGGCGGTATAGTTTCGCCTTTGCCGGTAAATACTTTGCTAACTTACGGAGCAAGGAAAATAATTGCCTCAGACGTTATATTTTCCAGTGAAGAAGCTGTGCGGGAATATAAACGCCGCAAAAACCTGCACATTTTTGATTTTATTTTTGGAAGCATTGAAACTATGCAGCAGTATTTTGTGAAGCAATCTCTTAAGGTGGCCGATATGGTTGTCCATCCTAATTTAGAGAATCTGGGTTGGACAGAATTTGACAGGATTGAGGAATTTGTGGAAAGAGGCAGGCGCGCAGCTAACGAAAAAATAGAGGAGATAAAAAAATTTGTCGGTATTTAAAAGCAGCAGGAAAGTGGAGCCAGCATTGACAAAAAGTCATAAAAAGGTGAAAATTGTCCTGTTTGTTTCTGAATTATTAGATTTTGAAGTATTGTCTTAGTTTGTATGAAATTTTATAGGATACCAAGCGATGTCCGGATTCTTTTTTTTGTTTTATCTTTTATGATTACCGGTATGTCTTTTGCCCAAGACAGTGAAATAGAAGAAAGGTTCGGCGGCAAAGATAAACTGCGCTATAAGGTCTCTTTTAACGGTATACCTTCCGGTTATATACAATGGAACTATCTGGGTCAGAAAAAAGTTAACGGCAAAGAAGCCGCGATACTCAAAGTAACTTCAGATGCAAAAATTTTAGGTTTCCTGGATATTACCAGCGAAGAAGTTGTTTACTTAGCTACTGAAAGTTTTCTTCCTTTAAAAGTTGAAAGAGATTTGTCAGTATTTGGGAAAGAAGAGACTATAACCGAAATATATAACCAGGATGAAGGCTATATCAAAATAGTAAAAGTCTCCGACGGCCAAAAAAATGTAAATAAAATAGAACAGGCTTCTCCCATACATAACGTATTGGCTCTTATCTATTTTTTTCCTGAAGGTATAGACTTAAAAGATGAAGAATGGAAAGTTTTTAATCTTCCCACCCGGAAACTGCGTATAAAAATGGTAGAGGAAAGAGTTTTAAATACCCCCCGTGGAAAAGAAGATACCTATTTTTTACTCGGCAGGGGAGGTAAGCGTTTTAGCCTCTGGCTGGATAAAGAAACCCTTCTGCCTTTAAGGCTTGAGTATGTGTTTCTTCTGGGTAAGGTTATAATTATTTATCAGGGTCCCCAAAGTCAGGGCAGTTAGTTTTTTGGCTATGATACATGATAGTGCCGTTATAGAAAAAGGAGCTTTTCTGGATGAGGGAGTAGATATAGGTCCTTATTCGGTAATAGGTAAAAGCGTAAAGCTTAAAAAAGGGGTCAGGATAGGTTCCTATGTCCATATAAAAGGCAATACGGTTGTAGGTGAGAATACTTACATAAGCACAGGGGCAGTTTTGGGTGAGTTGCCTCAGATGCTTGGCATGAAGGATTCGGCCGGTAAGCTTTATATCGGAAAAAACAATACCATACGGGAATATGTGACGATACATACATCCACATCTCCGGATAAGGCGACCTGCATAGGCGACGACTGTTTTCTAATGGCATTTTCCCATATAGCCCATGATTGCAAATTGGGTGAAGGGGTTGTTGTCTGTAATGGTTCGCTGGTCGCCGGTTTTGTAGAGATAGGAGAGAAAACTTTTGTTTCCGGCAATGCCGTTATCCAGCAGTTTTCCCGCATAGGCAGATTGGTTATGATAGCAGGCCTTGCCCGGGTTAACCGCGATGTCCCCCCTTTTATGCTGGTTATGGGAGATTCTAAAGTATGGGGGATAAATATCGTAGGTTTAAAGAGAGCCGGTTTTACCAAAGAAGACAGAGCAGGTATAAAAAAAGCATACACCTGTATGTACCGCAAAGGTGAATCCCTGAAGAGTTCTTTGGATAAGATTGAAGCTATAAACTCTGATAAGGTGAGAGAAATAAAGGTCTTTATTATGGCTTCTAAGAAAGGTATATGCGGCGGTAAAAATAATACTCTGAGAGAGAAAATATTTCTGGATTACCCCTGTTTATTCAGGACAAAAATTCAATCCTACTCACTTTTTTCAAAATATAAATCCCGTTTTTCAGGATGAAATAAATACTTTGGTAGCAAAAACCAGCCATCCGGTATGGGAAGGCATTTTTTGTTCGGGCCGGGTCCTGCCCTGTCTTACCAGTATTCTTCTTAAGAGTATTTCCATGCACTCGATATTTACAAATCCGGTATCCTGGAGTTTAAATACTGTTGAGGTAAGTTGTTCAAAGGTGGGGCAAATCGTGGCAAGGCGGCTACCGCCTTTCAGGGACTTATGGGCGGCGTCTATTAAGTCCCAGGGACTTCCTATGTCTATCATTACAAAATCTACTTCTTTTTCGTCGAATTCATCTGTTACCTGGCGGCATTTTGCTTCCACCCATTCATCTAAACCGTTTTTTGATAAATTACGCATGGCATTTTTAAGAAAATCTTCATTTTTTTCGTAACTGTACACCTTTCCGGTGGGCCTTATAAAGTTAGCCAGAGCAGTGGTCAGCGCACCGCTTCCTATGCCGGCTTCTATAACTTTAGCTCCGGGGAATATGTTAGCCCGGGTGAGGATCATTCCGATATCCTTGGGGTAGAGTATTTGGGTTTTCCTTTTTACTTTCATAATCATCTCATAGAGATAGGGGCGCAGGATATAAAAAGGAATACCCAGGTTTGTTTCTATTTTTTCACCGAACCTTTTGCCTTTTAAATCACCGAGTTTAATGAAACCTTTATCTGTATGGAGGGATTTCTCGCTTACTTTCGTTAAGAAGTTGCGCTTGTCATCATAATATAAAAAAACCAACTCCTTTTCTTTTATCATATAGAGTAAATATTACCATTTTAAAAATATCTTGCAAGTATATATTGTTTGTAATAAACTCTTTTAAGATTTGCTGTGTACCCGCATATTCTTTTCTTCCCCTGCACAGGGTAAGAAAAGAAATCGCCTGATTTTAAACGGGTTAATTCAGGGTCACAAAAGTAGTAGAAGTTTTTAATTTTATTGGTGCTGGAAAATACTAATTTATTATGAAGTATATTATCATTGTTCCTGACGGAGCTGCTGATTATCCTGTAGATATTCTCGGCGGCAAAACTCCTTTAGAAGTTGCTGAAGTCCCTTTTATGGATTCTCTGGCTGGAAAAGGGTTAGTGGGAAGAGTCAAAACCGTTCCCAAAGGCTTCACTCCTTCGAGTGACGTGGCTAATCTTTCTCTTCTGGGGTATGACCCCAAAATTTATTATTCGGGCAGAGGGCCGCTTGAAGCCGCTAATTTAGGAGTAGAGATAGGAGAAAGAGATTTAGCTTTCCGGTTTAATCTTGTTACCGAAGCCGAAGGTAAAATTTCCGATTACAGTGCAGGGCATATAAATAACAGAGAGGCGAAGATATTGACTGATTTCTTAAATCAGAAACTGGGTTCCGAAAGATTAAAATTTTATTTCGGTACCAGTTACAGAAATCTCCTTCTGATAAAAGGGGGCAAAGATTTAGAGTTGGATAAACTGGAATATTGCGCTCCTCACGACATAATGGGAAAGAATATAAAGGAACACTTCCCTTCCGGGAAAAACAGCAACATAGTGGTAGATTTAATGAAGCGTTCCAGGGAGCTTCTTGAGAGTCATGAAATAAATAAGGTGAGGATTGATCTGGGAGAGAATCCTGCCAATATGATATGGCTGTGGGGCGGAGGAAGCAAACCCGTAATGCCCCTTTTTAAGGATAAGTTCGGTTTAAGGGGGGCGGTTATCTCGGCCGTGGATTTAATAAAAGGCATAGGTAAGATTATAGGTCTTGAAGTGATTGAGGTGGAAGGTGCCAACGGGTATTACGACACAAATTACAAGGGCAAGGCAGAAGCTGCATTGAAAGCATTAGAGGAGTGCGATTTTGTGTTTATCCATATAGAAGCTACCGATGAAGCCGGTCACAACCAGGACTTACGGATGAAGATTACATGTATTGAGAGGATAGACAAACTGGTTTTGGGCACATTGCTTAAGGGTCTTAAGGATAAGGACTTCAGAATCTTGATAACTCCTGACCACCCTACTCCTCTCTCTCTGCGTACTCATACTGATGAGCCTGTACCGTTTATAATTTCCGGTAAGGGAGTGAAGCATACAACAGACATCTCCTATACCGAGATCGAGGCTCAGGGCAGTCCTGTGTATTTTGATAAGGGGGCGGATTTGCTTGCACATTTTTTAAAAAGCGAAGTTATAGAATAAAAATAAAGATATGAGCATACTGCTTTTTTTAGGAATACTGGCTTTGTTTATAGCGGGTTATTTTTTTTACGGCAACTTTCTTTCCGGATTTTTCGGGGTAGACGAAAAGAGAGTAACTCCGGCTAATGCTAAATATGACGGTTCGGATTTTGTTCCTGCTAGAAATTGGTTGATTCTTTTTGGCCACCATTTTGCTTCTATCGCAGGGGCCGGTCCGATAATCGGACCGGTGCTTGCTTATTTATGGTGGGGTTGGCTGGGAGCGGTTATCTGGTTGGTTTTAGGCAGTATTTTCATGGGAGCACTACATGATTTCGCTTCTTTGTTTATATCTCTTCGCGAGGAAGGCAGGAGTATCGGTCAGATTGCCGAGAAATATATTTCCCGGCGTACGGGTTTTTTGTTTTTAATCTTTTTGTTTTTCACTCTCATCTTAATCATTGCGGTTTTTGCAGCTATCTGTGCCGATACTTTTATTAATGAACCCCAGGTTGTTCTATCTTCCACGGGTCTTATCCCGGTGGCAATACTTGTAGGTTTTTTAATATACCGGCTGAGGATGAATCTCGCAGGAGCTACCCTTGTAGGCATTTTTTTTATGGTAGCTCTTATATTTTTGGGGGCAAGATTTCCCTTAAGTTTAGGGGTTTCTGACCCTTATACTCTCTGGGTAGTCCTGCTTTTTGTTTATGCTTTTTTTGCCTCTATTATCCCTGTAAATATTTTACTTAAGCCCAGGGATTACATCTCCAGTTTTCTCTTGTTCTTTGGCATAGCAGTATCTTTTTTCGGCATAATCAGCCGGCCCTTCCCCTTAGAAGGTGCTAAATTGGTGAGTTTTAATGCCGAGGCTGGTCCGCTTTTTCCTGTGATGTTTATAACTTTAGCCTGCGGGGCTATTTCGGGATTTCATTCTCTTGTAGCCAGCGGAACAACTTCCAAACAGTTAGCTAATGAAAAAGATGCTAAAAAAATAGGCTACGGGGCTATGATATTAGAGGGAGTTCTGGCAACCATTGTTTTGTTTTGCGTAGCTTTTGCTCTGGGGGCAATACCCGAAGGTAAAACGGAAACCGAAATATTTTCCTTGGGGTTTTCAAAAGTTTGTTATTTTATGGGGGATTATGCAAAATTTGTAGCTTTGGTTATTCTTAATTCTTTCATTCTGACCACCCTTGATACCGCAACCAGGATTGCCCGTTTTATAATGCAGGAGCTGTTTCAGCTAAAAAATAAATGGCTGGCCACGGCAATAATCGTAACCATAGCAGCTTACCTGGCTCTGGCCAAAAAATGGCAGATTATATGGCCTTTATTCGGGGCAGCCAATCAACTGGTGGCGGGTTTGACTTTAATAGTAGTGAGCGGTTGGCTCTTTTGTAAAGGTAAAAAATATTACATAGCTTTTATCCCGGCATTAATAATGATATTTATTACACTCTCGGCTTTAATTCTTAAACTAATAAATTTTTATCAGAAGGAGAATTTCCTTCTTTGCGCGATAGCGGCCGTTCTTATAGTTTTGGGAAGTTTTGCTTTATTTGAATTCAGGAGAGTAGTAAAATGCCGGGTAAAATGAAAAACAAATTAATCGTTCAGAAATACGGCGGTACATCGATTGCCAATACAAAAAAAATTAAAAATGTCGCCGGGCGGATTATAGAATACACCCGCAGGGGGAATAAGGTAGTAGCGGTAGTCTCGGCTATGGGGGATACAACAGATGAACTGGTCAGTCTGGCCAAAAACATAAATCCCGAAGCCTCTGAAAGAGAGATGGATATGCTGCTATCCACAGGGGAGCAGATTTCTTCATCTCTCTTAGCTATGGCTATACATAAGCAGGGAATCGAGTCGATATCTTTTACCGGTGCTCAGGTAGGAATTATTACCGATACAGACCATACCCAGGCCAGAATATTAAAGATAGAAACTGACCGTATAAAAAAAGAATTAACTAAAGGTAAAATCGTAATAGTTGCGGGATTTCAGGGCCTGAGTACTGCTCTTGAGATAACGACTCTGGGAAGAGGAGGGTCGGATTTAAGTGCAGTTGCTTTGGCAGTTGCCTTAAAAGCTGACTTATGTGAAATATATACGGATGTTGAAGGGATATTTACCGCTGACCCGCGTATAATATCCAAAGCCAGGAAATTAAAATATATGGGCTTTGATGAAATGCTTGAACTTTCCTCCCGGGGGGCACAGGTTATGCATACCCGGGCGGTTGAGGTTGCCAAAAAGTTTAACATACCTTTGCATGTAAGGGGCAGTTTTACTAAAAAGGAGGGAACGATAATTATGAAAGATACTCCATCCTTAGAGGAGCCTGTAGTTAGAGGTATTACTCTTGATGAAAACGAGGCTAAAATAACCTTATGTAATGTTTTAGATAAACCCGGTATAGCAGCGAGGGTGTTTAATGAGCTGGCCAGTCAGGATGTAAATGTCGATATGATTGTTCAGAATGTAGGCAGGAGGAAAACTACCGATATTTCCTTTACGGTTCCCAAAAAGAAACTTACTAAAGTGCTTAAACTTTCCCGGGATTTGGCAAAAAGACTTGGTTCCGGAGACGTCATTTTCGACGATAAGATTGCGAAAGTTTCAATTATTGGAGTGGGGATGAAATCCCACTCAGGAGTTGCGGCAAAATGTTTCTCCATATTGGCAAAAAACAAAATAAACATAGATATGATATCCACATCAGAGATCAGTATATCCTGTGTGGTGAAAAAGGAAGTCGGAAAAAAAGCTTTAAAAACTCTTCATAAAGAGTTTAAGCTTGATAAAATAAAAATGTAGAATTTTTCTTGTGAACTTTTAGTTTTATTCTTAAGAAGCGCAGGTACTTAATAATGGATAATGTAAAAGTATACGTGAAGGTTATGCGAGGGAGGGACTCGTGAAAAAGATAATTATATATGACACTACTTTAAGGGACGGTTCTCAGACTGAAGGGATTTCTCTTTCCTGCAGGGATAAAATAAGTATAGCCAAAAAGCTTGATTATTTCGGTATAGATTTTATCGAAGGAGGCTGGCCTTATTCTAATCCCAAAGACAAAGAGTTCTTTGACTATTTTTCCAAAAAGAAGCTGAAGAAGAGCAGGCTTGTGCCTTTCGGGTCTACAGCTCATCCCCGCAATCCTGCCGGTAAAGATAAGAATCTTCTTAGTTTGCTCAGATGTAACACCGAATACGTTACTATCTTCGGTAAGAGCTGGAATTTACATGTCAGGGAGGTTTTAAGAGTAGAGGGCGATGATAATCTGAAAATAATCCATGACAGCATAAAGTTTTTACGCAAGAGAAAAAGGAAAGTTTTTTACGATGCAGAGCATTTCTTTGACGGTTTTAAAGCCGATACCGATTATGCTTTAAAAACTTTAAAGGCTGCCAGAGACGGAGGAGCTGATGAACTCGTATTGTGTGATACTAACGGAGGGACTCTACCCTGGGAGATAAAAGAAATAGCTTTGCGGGTAAAAGACGAGCTTTCACTGGACAGATTCGGCATACATTGCCACAATGATTCAGGGTTAGCGGTGATTAACTCTATAGTCTGCGTCGGAGAGGGTTGCGACCACATTCAGGGAACCATAAACGGATATGGAGAGAGGTGCGGTAATGCAGACCTGGTAACTATCATGGGAATTCTTCAATTGAAGATGGGGTATAAAGCAATTTCTCCAGGAAAAATGAAAGAGTTGATGTACCTTTCACATTTTGTTAGTGAAGTTTGCAATGTTGCTCACCGCGACAATTACCCTTTTGTGGGAGGGTCTGCCTTTGCCCATAAGGGCGGAGTACACATCGATGCGGTAATTAAAAATCCTCTGGCTTACGAGCACATTAATCCGGAGTTGGTAGGCAATAAACGTAGATTTGTAGTTTCAGAATTAGCAGGAAAATCTACTCTGGTGACAAAAGCTAAGGAGCTGGAGTTCAATCTCGACAAAAAATCTTCCCGGGCCAGAAAGCTCCATAAACTTGTACAGAAGTTGGAAAAAGAAGGCTTTCAGTTCGAAGCAGCAGAAGCATCTTTTAACCTTTTGCTTCAGAAGGAGCTGAAAAAGTATAAAAAGTTTTTTGACCTTCTGGGGTTTAAAGTTATAGTCGAGAAGCGCGAAGATGATAAATTAATATCTGAGGCGACAATAAAGTTAAAAGTTCACAATAGGATGGAACACACCGCTGCCGAGGGAGACGGACCGGTTAACGCCCTGGATAATGCTTTACGTAAAGCGTTAACCAAATTTTATCCTATTCTGGCCGAAATGCACCTTACTGACTTTAAAGTAAGGGTTTTAAACGAAGAAGGCGGAACGGCGGCTAAGGTAAGAGTACTTATACAGTCCCAGGATGCTAAAGATAACTGGTCGACTATCGGGGTTTCGGAAAATATAATCGAAGCTTCCTGGCAGGCATTGGTGGACTCTGTAGAATATAAACTTTTCAAGGATTCAAAAAAATAGCCGCCTTATCTTTTCTTTGAGTCCCGGTATAAACTGTGAAGATAAAAACCCCGTAGATATTTTGGAAAAGCAGGGCGGAAAGGAGTGGGGGCATCTACCTTTTCCGGCATTTTCTCTTAAAGTATGTAAAAGGGGGGTATCTGGAAGAAGCGCCTGATAAGGTGATTTTATATTCGAGTTGTTTTTTTAGTAACGGGTGATATAATTTAAAATACTATGAAAGGTGCAGAGATATTAATAAAAAGCTTACTAAAAGAGGGAGTGGATGTTATCTTCGGCTATCCCGGAGGGTCTGTTATACCTTTTTTTGATTTTCTCTACGACTCTCCCCTGAAATTCATACTTACCCGTCATGAACAGGCAGCGGCCCATATGGCCGATGGTTTTGCCCGTTCCACCGGAAAAGTGGGAGTTTGTGTAGCAACATCAGGCCCCGGGGCTACAAATCTTACTACCGGTATAGCCACTGCTTATATGGATTCGGTACCGGTTGTAGCTATAACGGGTCAGGTTAAAACTTCTTTAATAGGCAATGATGCATTTCAGGAAGCCGATGTTACCGGCATAACCCGTTCGATAAGTAAGCATAACTACCTCGTAAAAGATGTTAATGAAGTCGCCCGGACGGTAAAGGAAGCTTTTTATCTGGCTAACAGTGGAAGGCCGGGACCGGTAGTAATAGATTTACCGGTTGATATACAGTTGCAGGAGGCTGATTTTGAATATCCGGAAAAAATAGATATACGCAGTTACAAGCCTACCCAGTTTGGCCATCCTGGCCAGATTAAGAAAGCCTTAAAAATGATATATAACGCCAAGAGACCTGTAATTATTGCCGGAGGAGGGGTGATTATATCCGGAGCTAATAAAGAGCTGCTTGAATTTGCTAAGCTTACCGGCGCTCCGGTGGTTTGTACTTTTATGGGTTTGGGGGCATTTCCTTCGGACCAGGAACTTTATTTAGCAATGCCCGGAATGCACGGGACTGTTTACGCTAATATGGCGATTACCGAGTCCGACCTTCTGATTTCGGTAGGTTGCCGTTTTGACGACCGGGTTACAGGCAAAGTAGATGCTTTTGCCCCGGAGGCAAAGATAATTCATATAGATATCGACCCTACTTCCATAAGTAAAAACATAAAGGTTGATATACCGATAGTAAGTGATGCCAAGAATGCATTGGGGCAGCTGAATCAGGAGATAAAGACCGGAAAGCTTTGCGAATCAGGCAGCTGGCATAAACGTATAAAAGACTGGAAAGCCAAATACCCGATTAATTACAAAAAGTCATCTTCTCTGAAAATAAAACCTCAGTATGTTATAGAGGAGCTTTACAGGCAGACCGGCGGGGAGGCAATAGTGGCTACGGAAGTCGGCCAAAATCAGATGTGGGCAGCTCAGTTTTATAAATTTGATTATCCCCGTCATTTTCTTTCAAGCGGAGGCTTGGGCACCATGGGGTATGGGTTCCCCGCAGCCATAGGCGCAAAAGTGGCTAACCCTTCCAAAGAGGTAGTGGTTATTGCCGGAGACGGTTCTATTCAGATGAATATACAGGAGTTAGCCACTATAAGTAGCTATAACATAAAGGTTAAAATCATTATCCTTAACAACCATTATCTAGGCATGGTTAGACAGTGGCAGGAAATATTTTATAAAAGGCGTTATTCTGGGACTCCCTTGAAAAACCCTGATTTTGTCAAGATTGCCGAAGGTTACGGCATTAAAGGAGTACGGATAGACAAGGCATCTGAAGTTAAAAAAGCGATAAAAGAAATAATTGATTACGATGGAGCAGTTCTTGCCGATTTCTGGATAGAGGAAGAAGAAAATGTTTTTCCTATGGTTCCGGCGGGTGAGGCCATAAACCGGATGATAGGAGGAATGGCCTGATTTATAAAGACTCAGAAAGTTCATATAATCTCATATTGAGTTAAAACAAAAAAGGGGGAAATGTGATGGTAAAAGGGAAAATATTTGTTCTTGGGGTGCTTTTTTCTGTTTTCTTATCCTGCGTCTGTTTTGCCGAGACAAACGAAGAAGAGATTTTCAGGGTGGTGTACGATAATTTAGCAGCCATGGAAGAAGAAAATCTGGTTGATTATATGGATACCATCTCCGAAGACAGCCCCGGATACAATACCACAAAACAACAATTGTTAATCCTGTTCAATAATTATGACCTGGATTATGAGATAGAAAGCATTGAGCTTCTGGAAAGCTCAGCCAATGAGGCTAAGGTTAAAGTCATACAGAGTACCAGAAAGATAGAAGGACCTGAATTCAGAAACAATAAAATTGTAGGCATACATACTCTGGAAAAAACAGACGGCGGCTGGAAAATTTATAGTACAGAAATAAGAAATATAGAATATCTGGATTAAGGTTTATTTATCGGTTAGTCTCAGTCATGAAACATACCATACAGGCATTAGTTGAAAATAAATTCGGCGTTTTAGCCAGGATTTCGTCTCTTTTCAGCGCCCGCGGATATAACATTACCTCTCTTGCGGTAGGTGAAACTCAGGACCCTACTATTTCCTGCATGACCATTGTTGTCAATGCTGAAGACGAACGGATACTCGAACAAATAAATAAACAGCTGCACAAATTAATAGATGTTATTACGGTTATTGATTTTACACGTAAAGATTATATCGACCGGGAATTGATACTGGTTAAACTCTATAAGGATAAGAGCAAAAAGAAAAATCTGGAAAAGCTAAGCAGGGAAGAGCATCTAAAAATAATTGAGGAGACTGAAAATTATTTTATTATTCAGCTGTGTGCGGATAAGCACAAGATAGAAGAAGCGTTAAAGGAGCTGCGCAGTTTTAAAATAAAAGAACTCATACGCAGCGGAAGAATCGCTATAGGTAAGTAATTTTTTATCAGGCAGGATATGCGCCGGCTACCTCTTATTAAATAAAAACTATACCCACAATCTATACGAGGAGGATAAAATGGCAAAGGTATATTACGACAAAGACGTGAGTACAAATATCTTAAAGAACAAGACCGTTGCTGTTATCGGCTATGGTGCGCAGGGAAGGGCTCAGGCCTTAAACTTAAGAGATTCTAAAGTAAAAGTAGTAGTTGCCGAACTTAAAGCCACAGACAATTACAAACAGGCCAAAAAAGACGGATTCGAACCTGTGAGTGCTGAGGAGGCTGCCTCTAAAGCTGATATTATACATATCCTTACTCCCGATACGGTTCAGCCTAAGGTATACGAAAGTTCTATCAGGCCACATCTTAAGAAAGGAAAAGCTCTGGGTTTCTCTCATGGTTTTAATATTCACTTTCATCAGATCGTGCCTCCGCCCGGCGTAGATGTATATATGGTAGCGCCCAAGGGCCCGGGGACATTGGTGCGGGAGATGTACGAGAAAAAAGGAGGGGTTCCGGCTTTGGTAGCTGTTTATCGGAACCCCGCTAAAGGAGCTAAAAAAATTGCTCTTGCTTACGCTAAAGCAATCGGCGGCTGCAGGGCAGGGGTGATTGAGACCACCTTTAAGGAAGAGACCGAAACAGATTTATTCGGAGAGCAGGTTGTTTTATGTGGAGGAGTGACTAAATTGATACAGAGTGGTTTCGAGACTCTTACCGAGGCAGGCTATCAGCCGGAGATTGCTTATTTTGAATGCCTGCATGAATTAAAGCTGATTACAGATTTAATATATGCTAAAGGTATAAGCGGGATGCGCAATGTAGTTTCCGATACCGCTG
>WJKZ01000077.1 GCA_014728785.1 Candidatus Omnitrophota bacterium | reverse complement strand
ATCTCAGGGAGTTCCGTTATTTTTTTGTAAGAAAAGTTATGTTTACAAAACACTCCTATGCGTTTGTGGTATTTCCCGGCGGTTTCGGGACTTTGGATGAGCTTTTCGAAATCATAGCTTTAGTTCAGACCCAGAGAATCGAGCCGATTCCGGTAGTTCTGGTTGATACAGCTTACTGGAAAGGGCTTGTGCAGTGGCTTTCAACCCATCTCATAGAAGAAGGGACAATAGAGAGGCATGATTTAGAAATATTTAAAGTGGTCGATACCAAAACGCAAGTGTATAAGGCTATAAGAGAATTTTACGCGAAGAAGAAGAGAATAAAAAGATATAAAAAGAAAAAATGAAGGGATTCATGCGGGTTTGGAAAAATATGGATTTAGACGATGTACAAAAGCACTTAATTGTTGCAGGAGAGTTATCTTCTCAATGTTACTCCTGTAACAGCCCGGGGATTGAGCTTACAAGCCCAAGTTGTCCTTCCTGCGGAGTTGCTTTTAAATATATGGGTTTCAGAAGAAAGCTTACCCCCTCGTTTCTTCTTAAAATTAAGGAAGCCAACCCCGGCATAATCTTTATTGACTTTGAAGATTTTAAAAAGGCTTTAAGCAAAAGAGACGCCCGCAAGCTCCTTGATATGTAGGTTCAGTTAACAGTTTACAGAGAACAGTTGGCAGAAGACAGAAAGATATTTGTTTCTGCGATCTGTTAACTGTAATCTGACTTCTAACTTCTGACCTCTGATTTTTGGCTTCTGTTTATCGTTCTAAGGTGAAGCTGCTTGACCCAAGAATTCAGTTAACAAACAATGAAAACAAAAAAAGACACCGCTATAAAATGTTTAGATAATTCTACGAATACTTTTACCCTCTTAATACGGCCTCCATATAAAAAAGAAACATGGGCTTCGGGAAAAGAAATCCCCCTTGGGATATCGTATATTGCATCATATCTTGAGAGTCAAAATATAAGCTCAGAGATATTTGACATGCAAGTTTATTCTGAACCGTATGATCTGCTTGGGCAAGTTTTAGTTAAACGAAAGCCGGAAATAATTGGAATAACAGCGAATACGGTAAATATATTTGATGCTGCAGGGGTAGCAAAATTTATAAAAAATCATAATAAAAAAATAATAACAGTTATTGGAGGAGCTCAAGCTTCCGCCCTTCCTAAAGAGACATTGGAGTATTTCCCATGTTTTGATTATCTTATATACGGAGAGGGGGAGGTTACTTTTTATAAACTCATAGATAGTATTATCAACAAGACAGATTCAACGCATATTGAAGGGCTTGCATACCGGGAGAAAAAGAATGTCTGTATCAACCCGGAAAGAGAACTGATAAAAAATATAGATGAAATTCCGTTTCCGGCGCGAGAAAAATTAGATATACACAGATACCATCCCTGCTTTGGGCATTACTACAAACTGCCCTCAACAGGTCTGTACACAATTAGAGGGTGTCCATATAATTGTAGTTTTTGTTGTTCGGATAATGTGTGGTCTAACAGGGTACGGCCCATGTCTGCTAAAAGAGTAATAGAGGAAATTAAGCATTGTATGGTAAAATATAATATCCGTGACTTTTCATTCAACGATGACGTTTTCACATTATTCCGAAATAGAGTTTTTGAAATATGCAGTACAATTATTCAGGAGGATTTAAATATTACCTGGAATTGTTGGAGCCGGGTTGATACAGTTGATTACGAAATGCTGCAGTGCATGAAAAGAGCCGGTTGTTTTAATATTAGATACGGCGTAGATGCGGTATCGCCATACTCTCTGAGGATATCCTCAAAAGGTACTACTGCCGAACAGGCAGAGAATGCAGTTGAATTAACCAAAGCGGCAGGTATTCATTGTTCTGCAAATTTTATAATTGGTTTTCCGGGAGAAAGTATTGAAGATATAAACAAAGCTATCGCATTTTCAAAAAAACTTAAATCCGACCACGCAGTTTATAATTTTTTTGGTCCCGGACCAGGCAGTCCTATTTTTAAAGAACTGCTGGTTGGAAAATATCCCGATACGCTTTGGGGTAGTATTTTTAAAAAATTTGTCAGTGAAAAAAACAGGATAGACCAGCAAATCGATTTAGAGTTTCTCAAATTTTTAAGCGGGCAGACAAAAGCTACTATTTTAGATGAGCATGAAAAAAAGGCTATTAGGACTTTATCAATTACCATAATTAAAGCTTATATTAAATTTTATTTATCTCCGCAATATGTGGGTAAAAAACTTAAACTGATCATTAAAAACCCGAAACAAGAAATCCGTTTTCTTTGGTACGGTTTCAGGCATTTTTTTATTGCGATAAAAATTTTAACCCGTATCAGCTCTTTGAAATAACTAAGTATTAAATCTTAATTTGTCATCTGCAGCGTCAGGATTATTTTGAAAATTGACAGACAGTTACATGTTTCTTGGAGAGGTCGCATAGCCCGGTTGAGTGCGCGTGTTTGGAGTACACGTGATCCTTTTTGGATCCGGGGGTTCGAATCCCCCCCTCTCCGTTTTACTTTCCAGGAGGAAAATAAAACGGACCTTGAACGTAGCCAGAAGCCTTTATAGTCACAGACACAGCTCATCGCAGGAACGGCAGGCCTAATACATTTTCGGATGAAATGGGGTTAGATTTCGGGCTAACTTAAAAAAAGGAGGAGGTATGAGTAAAAGACCCGTAGTTATAACTGTTATTGCCTGGTTTTTGATAGTTACAGGAGTTCTTTCGGTATTCGGGTATCTTATGACTTTAGACAACCCGGCAGCCAGAGAAGTGATGTCTAAAAATCCTTTGCCTATGCCCGTCCAATATGCTCTGATGTGGATAGGGACAGCAGTTTCAATCGCAAGCGGAATCGGAATGCTAAAAGGGAAAGCCTGGGGCAGGCTGTTGTATGTTGTTTGGGGCATAATTGGTTTTCTGGTAGGTCTTGTTGCTTCACCTGTGAAAGTAGCGATGGTACCTGGTCTTGTAATTTTTGCTGTCATAGTGTTTTTTCTCTTTCGGCCTAACTCAAATAAATATTTCATGAGAGCATAGAGTAGCAGATGGCAAGAAACGTATTGGGGATTGTTTTTTATTGCCTGGGAGGGTTCTTTCTATCGATAGTAAATAGCATCGGTTTCTTCAGCACAGACCAGTACTCTTTTTCTCTGGGTGAAAAATTATGGATAATGGGGGTGATGTTGGTTCCGGCCTTAATTTTTATCGGTTTAGGCCTTGTTTTGCGCAAAATATCAAAATGGAGACACGATATAGGGGTTATTTTACTATCAGTATCAGCTTACCAACTATTTATGGTTTCAACTCTCGCTCTTGTTTTTTCCTCTCAGGAGATTAAGCGGGTATTTCCCCAGCAAAAGGAATTTTATTTTTTTAACGACTACCTCACGGGCATAATCTGTCTTTTGCTTTTTGTTTTTGGCGGTTTCTTATGTCTGTATGCTTCTAAAAGAAAGAACAGGGCTTCGTATAGAAAACATTATAATTTACATACGAAAGCCGGCAGAGAATAATACAGCTTATTTTAAGAATATATATCTTAAGACAAAAAGAATCGAGAAGACTTTTAGAAGAAGTGGTACCTGCCCGGATTTTCTACTTACCGTTTTAAGCAGCGTGTAGGATATAAATCCGAAGGATATTCCCTCGGTTATACTGAAAGAGAAGGACATTATGGTAATAGTTAAGAAGGCCGGGATAGATTCGCTGAAATCAGACCAGTCAATCTTGCGGATTCCACCCATCATAAGGACCCCTACAATTATAAGAGCGGGAGCAATAATTGGATAAAGGGTGATTCCTGAACTCTCATAGCCTGCCGATACCATCTGGATTAAAGGATAAAAGAATAGGGCAAGTATAAACAGAAGGGCGGTAACTACGTTTGCAAGGCCGGTCCGGGCCCCTTCGGCTACCCCGGTTGAGCTTTCGATATAGCTTGTTACGGTAGAGGTGCCAAGAGTTGTTCCGCCTAAAGTAGCTAAAGCATCACTCAGCAGAGCCCCTTTAGCTCGGGGGAGTTTACCATCTTTTATAAAGCCCGCTTCTTCGCTTATTCCGATTAAGGTGCCTACCGTATCGAATAAATCAAGAAAAAATAAGGTAAATATTACACCCAGCATTTCCCAGCTCAGCGCACCTGCTATATCCAGCTTAAAAAGGGTCGGGCTTATCGAAGGAGGAGTGCCGGCTATCCCCCTATACTGGCTCATGCCGGTAATAAGGGCAATGAGTGTGCTTGCAAGAATCCCCAGAAGAATTGCTCCTTTTATCCTCAATACCAGAAGTATAGAGATAAGCAGGATACCGGCCAGAGAAAGAAGGACCGGTGCATTTTTAAGGTCACCCAGCCCGATCAATGTTCCTTCGACCCTTACAATTATTCCTGACCACTCAAGGCCGATGAGAGCTATTAGAAGCCCTATTCCCACGGCTATTGCATTTTTAAGGCTTTGAGGTACCGAATTTATAAGTTTTTCGCGCAGACCGAAAAGAGCGAGCACTATGAAGGCAGCGCCGGAGATGAAATTTGCTCCCAGTGCGGTTTGCCAGGGCACTCCCATTGCAAGGCATACTACATAGGCAAAATAAAAGTTATGTCCCATAGCCGGAGAGAGCGCTATAGGATAATTGGCCAAGAAAGCCATAAACAGAGTGCCTGCGGCTGCAGCTATGCATGTAGCTATTGTTACAGCTCCTTTATCCATACCGCAGGCAGAGAGAACTACCGGCTGGACAAAGATTATATAAGACATAGCCATAAAGGTCGTTATTCCTCCGATGACTTCACGTCTTAAAGTTGTCTGGTTTTCTTTTAACTTAAAAATCTTATCAATCATAGCTAACCAATCAGGCTTCAGGTTGCAAGTTGCAGGCTGCAGGCTACTAGCTATCAGGAAATAACCAAGTTACAAGATACAACTTACAAACACCTGCTGTATATGTATAATCCAAGAGATGTGTTGACAGTTCTTTGAAAAAAAGGGTCACAAACAGCCCTCAGTTGCCGTAAAATGGTGTTTGACAAAATACCAACGACAACCAAAAGGAGGTGCTGTCATGACCCAAGAACAGCTT
>WJKZ01000076.1 GCA_014728785.1 Candidatus Omnitrophota bacterium | reverse complement strand
GTACGGTGATTTTACAGGCATGGCTGGCGGCGGAACAGGCGAATAAAGCAGACAGATAGCCGCTGTGATAATCACCAGCTTAATTAAATAATTAAAAGGGGGTGTAAAGATGTTAATTAGAATGAAAAAAGCCCAAAGCACTTTAGAGTACGCATTGCTCATTACAGTGGTGATAGGTGCTTTGCTCACCATGCAGAACTACCTGAAGAGAGGTATGCAGGGGAGCTTAAGAGATAAGAGTGACCAGATAAGTGAAGCACACTATTCTCCGGGGTTAACCAACAATACTGCTACTATGACTACTACTTCAGATGTGCATGAAGCGATAAGTTCCCAATGGACCACAACTACTACAGGAAGCCAGAATACTTCAGAGAATAGAGACATAGAAGATTTGGCAGATGAGACTTGGCCTGCTCACTGGGAATAATAATTACTTGAACTTTTGAGGAGGTTTTTAGAAAGATGAGTTTGTGATGAGAAGAAGAACTGCTTATCAAAAATCAGGGCAATCAACTTTGGAGTACGTAATAATAATATCGGTGGCAATCGGAGCTTTGCTTACCATGCAGAACTACTTAAAACGGGGGCTCCAGGGCCATTTAAGGGAAGATTGCGACCAGATAGGTACCCAGTATTCACCCGGAAGCGGAACAAAGAGCTTTTCCCGCAGTGCTCACGAACATATAAGCGAAGCAGGCCTTACAAGAACGACTACCAGCGAGGGTTCGGAGAGCGAACACATAGGCGTGAGTATCGATTTTTTTGACAGCGAGCCCTGGTAAAAGCGGCTACAGGAGGATAAAAAGATGGGTTAATTATGTATAAGATAAATAACTTTTACAAAAAGGCTCAGTTTACCCTGGAATATACTATAGTGATTGCTGTAGCTATAGGAGCACTCCTTGCTATGCAGGTTTATCTTAAAAGGGCTATACAGGGCAGGCTCAAAGAAGGGGGAGACCAGCTGGGGCATGAGTATTTTCCCGACGGTAAGATTGCCCGGGAAGTCCACTCTGACTATCATAATGTTATAGAAGAGTATGATATAGAACACCAGGAGGGTAATTCATCAAGAGATGAGATAATGATATGGTATGATCCCGAAGAAGAGGAAGAATAAATAAAAGTACTATTTAAGGAATATTCTCTTCTTTAGAGATTTAGTATTAAGCAAAAATCTGATAATTTATAAATAGCATTATTTTGGTAAAATATATAAAATAAAAATAATTAGGTTGTTAAAAGAGGCGATAAGAATACTATGAAAAGGCAATTATGGAGAAAAGCGGACTCTATTTTTGAATATGGCATACTGATTGCCATAGTAATAGCAGCTATGGCAGCTATGCACCATACTATAAAGAGGACCATAAATGCCGAAGTTAAAGCATTAACCGATGAACATATAGGCCCCCAGGGTGAAGACTATAAAGATAGCTGGCTTGAGAAGGACATAGACAGCGAAGAAGGTTACACCGAGTCAGAATTTTATCTGGATAAGGGCGAGAGCCAGCAGTGGGTAAGCGATGCTAACCGCAAACTCGAAGCTATAGATTATTCAGTAAAGCCGCCGGAAATTTTATATCCGGAAGTAACGGTGGATGAATGGGATTTTAGCTGGGCGCTGGAATAGAAAAGAGGAAGAAAATGAGAGAATACAGGAAAAAGAGAAAAGCTCAGTCGATAGTTGAGATGGGGTTGTTCGGTATAGTTATAATTTCTGCCTTTGCTCTGGTTGTAACTTATCTGGGAAAGATGAACAAGCACCAGTACGCTATAATGGAGAGCTTCCGAAGAGCTTTAAAGTGGGCCCACGATAATAATGTAATAACAAGTCACGGCCACATTGACGATGACCGTACTCCCGACGCAACTGCCCCCATACGTAAACAGCGCATGCTGGGTACATCTTCGAATTATGTCCACTGGGCAGTATCCGATGTAGAGGGCCTTGTTCCGGGCGCATATTTAAATATAGACCCCGACAGAGAATTCCATTACCGCCACAACTATACCAATTATGAGTTTAGCCCCGATGCTAATGTTACGGGGGCAGAGAGCGGTTATACCACGGCAATCAATGAGAGTTTTGATTTAGGCGAGGATGAAGGAAGCATCTGGAGTACAAGGACTGTGTCAGTTAATGAGGATTTACATTATGATATTATAGGAGCCGGCGCACTGGATGATGCAAGGTCTACAGGCGGCTCAAGGAGCTTTTACACAGGAAAATGATTAGAAAAGCGCAGGCCTCATTAGAGTTGAGTATTGCCTTTATCACTATTATGGCCTTGTTTTTAGGTATAGTAGGGATATGGCTCTGGGGGGACAGGCAGATTGCTAACCGTCAACCTCCCTATACTCATAGCAGGATAGGTGCAGGCACCCCTCACCGTACCCCGGGAAGCGGAGGTGATAAGAGCCTGGTATATCCTGTATATACTCCAGAATACCTGAGTGAAGGCGAGGTTCATTTTTAAAAAGGATGAATAACTTTTTACATAGATACAGACAGAAAACAAAAAAGGCTCAGCTTTTTTTGTTTTATATTCTTATAATTGTTGTTTTAATAATTGCAGCTCTTATTACAGTAGGTATAGGGAACGTTGCCAAGACAAAATCTTACAGCAGTAATTCCGCTGATTCCGGGGCTTTAGCCGGTGCCTCAACCCTTGCCACAACATTTAATTATGTCTCCCGGGCCAATGAATTTTTTGAAGAAAATTACGACAGATTTCATGCCGAAGCCCAGAGGCATTTCGAAAATGCCTGGGATTATATGGCTTTGGCAAAAGAAGATACCAAGACAGCTCACGATATTGCCTGTTCTGACCCTTGCCGGGCCAGAGACATGATAGACCCTATTATAGATATTTACCTTGAAGATAAATTTATTGATGAGATGGAAAAATTAGGAGATGAGAGCGCGGTTCCTACCGGTCCCACACCGGGTATTCCGGGTTCAGCTTACCCTTACGGTATAATTCCTCATTTTCAACGCTTTCAGGAGGTATTTTACCAGAAGCTCCGTTATGCTTTACATCAGGATGAGGATTTGCAGTTTGATTTCTATAATGTAGCTCTTGCCGCTGCCTATAAGTTAAATATGCTTAACAGCGGAATAATGGTCAAACTTCCCCCCGAAGGAAAAGAAGAATTTTTACTATTTATCGATGAGATAGTACCTGGTCACGTCTATAACGG
>WJKZ01000075.1 GCA_014728785.1 Candidatus Omnitrophota bacterium | reverse complement strand
CTTCGGAGAATATAGAATCAAGAGTCTTTGAAAGTGTATCTTCAAGACACTCTCTGTCGCCGGAGAGTGCAGTATCGGGATGCAGAAAGTAATCATAGTTAAGCCTCTTCAGAAGTGAGTAGGTATCTAAACCAGCGGGGCCGTAAATGGTAAAATACTTACCTTCACAAATCTTGCGCAGACTGCTCTCCTGCCCGTAAACTATTAGAGTTAAAGATATTAAGAGAACAAAAGATAAAATCTTTTTCATCAAATATTAAAATTTCCTATTTCCCTCTCAAGAGAAACCAATTTTTCTTTAAAACTTTCCCTATCTCCTTCTCCTATAAAATAATCCTTCTGTTCAAGGTACTCCTTCAATTCCGTTAACCTGTCTTTAAGGGTAAGATGCCTAAGGCGCAGAGAAGTGCACATATCTTCAAGGCCCCTGGCAAAATTTTTAAGCTGGTCATTACCTCTGATATTGAAATTCCGGCGGAAATCCCCGCCGCTTAAATAATCGATTTCCCGTTTCAGCCTGAATAAAGGGCCTGATATTTTATGCGATACCAAAAGCGTTAAAATCATTACCGCTGCGGCTGAGAAGATGAATACGACAATCATCGTCTGGATTAAAACCGGTAGTATAAAATCGGCTGTATTTTTAACCACCACTTCTGTATTTTCTATCGCAACAGTTGTAGAATCCCTGCCTACATAAAGCAGGAGCCCGCTGACTACAAGAGATGAAATAATTACTATTGTACAGAATTTCAATATAAACCTGGATTGAAAGTTTTTGTCGATAAAATAATTTCTCCTTTTCTGGCTCATTTTCTCCTCCTATTTACTTATAATTATTATAGAAGATAGAAAATAGATGGTAGAAAATAGAAAAAATTATACTCTATATCTTGCCTTCTAACTTCTGTCTTCTTCTTTCTATCCTCTATCTTCTCTCCTCAGTAATCAATTATTAATTATCAGTGATTCTTCGTTATCAATTATTCTTCTTACCGGTTATTCTTCTCTATCTTCTATCTTCTAAATTCTATCTTCTATTACTTATCTGTCTCAATCCCCAGGGCTTGGTAGTCTATTTTTACCTCTGCGTTATCCCGCAGGGACTCTATCCAGTTCTTTACCGCTTCTTCCTGCTTGCGTTGAAGTAATACCCAACGTATACGGTCATAGACTTCCTCTAATTCTGAATCCGCAAAATGTTCCTTCCTTGATTGATAATATTCGTTTATTTCTTCTTCGCTTACACTTACCATTCCGGCTAACTCTTTGATTTTCCTGGCCAGCATACGCTTAAGCAAAGACTGCTCCCAAAATAACTGAATGTCGGATAAAAACTCAGGGTCCTTATCAAGGCCTGCTTCCTCAGCTTCTTTCAGTATCAGCTTGCGGCTAATCAACATATCCAAAAAAGTCTTTTTACCTTCATCTTCTGCATAAGCCATGTTGGAGGCCTCAAATGACTTCTCAAACTCAGATACGGTTATATCAATTCCGTTAATTCTAATGGCAACCTTATCTTCGTCTTTAGAAGCACAACTTGCAATGACTATCAAGGATAAAAATACAAATACTAACTTTTTCATAATCTCCTCCTGCTACGTGATTACGGCGATTATATTAATTAATATAATATCTAACTACGATTAATTAGTTAATTGGCTAATTTTTCGTCCCTCTTGCCTCGTCCTTCGTCTGTCTTCCCTCTGTCTTCTGTTTTCTGTCCTCTGTTCAATCATATGGTACAAATATTATATTATAATATATAAAGTTAGACAAAATAAAAAAGCTGGGGGCTTTATCACCGCAATCTTTAATAAATCACTGTAATCTGGTCAAAATAAAAGATAATCGCCGTAATCCCCTCTCTCTAATCACTGTAATCATCTTCATAATCGCCGTAATCCCTAAATAAATAGAAACGGGGAGGCTCAATTGCTGAACCTCCCCGCTCTTAGTATAACTTAACCCGTGGCTTTTTACAGGTTAAAGAGCAATATTTTCTTTTTGGGAGTTTTCCTCGGCTACTTCGTCTCCCTTCTTTTCTTTATCCTCCTCTTCTTCATCTCCTCCGCCCACTCCGAAGAATGGCGCAAACTCACCCTTGGTGCCTATCGAATCTTCCAGGAATTCATAGAAGTCGGCATTCAAAGATATATCATCGAAAGCTGCTGAATCAGTAGGGGTGAGAGGATGATAAGCGTAAGTTTCTGTAGGT
>WJKZ01000074.1 GCA_014728785.1 Candidatus Omnitrophota bacterium | reverse complement strand
GCCATCAATGGGTATCAGATGGATATGAGCATGAGGAACTTCAAGGCCTGCAATCATAATCCCTATTCTTTCACACTTTATAACTTTCTCGATTTTTAAAGCGACTTTCTTGGCAAAAACAATCAACTTGCAAAGCTGTTCATCTTTGATGTCAAAGATATAATCTGTCTCTTTTTTAGGTATAACCAGGGTATGGCCTTTCTTTATAGGCCTGATATCCAGAAACGCCAGGTGTTCATCGTCTTCGGCTATCTTGTGAGAAGGAATTTCACCTTTTACTATACGCGTAAATAAACTTGCCATTTAAACCTCCTCCCGAATAATGCTTACTTGTTTTTCCTTTTCTGGAGAAATTCCCGGAACCCCTGGGGGTATTCAATTTTTGCTTTTCCTGCAGAACACTTTTCGATGTTTTCAACCATCCTGTCTAAAGAACAGTAAGGTACGCTTATTAATAAAAGATTGTTGTCTAAATTACATAATTTTCTAGCGGTGTAATCGTAGAAAGATATATTAAGTTTACCTGTAGCCAGAGGAAGAGTTACCGCCATTCGGCAGGTTGGTCCTCCGATTTTTATATCGGGCATTAAACCGTCCTCAAATGTCACCAGAGTAAGAAGTCTGCAGGCCTGGTTTGCATCACAGAGAAAAAGCACCAATTCAGGCTGTGATTCGCAACTCTCAAGCGGGGTGAGCCTAAAGCTTTTATCTGAATGGTCCGGCACTTCTCCCATTTGTGCAATTAACTTATCCAGAGCCTCGTATGAGGAAAAAAGCTTCTCCCCCTTCACTACGAATTGCCGCACCATATCTTTAACCTGAGGGTCTTTTATCTTCTTAAAGCCTAAATGCCAGGTAGCTCCAAAACAGGCATTATTGTGTTTACATAAATCGAGGGTTTTCCCTTGTGAGGCTTCGATTATAGCCCTGCACATACGCACTTTTTCCTGCCGGTCTCCGCAATCATCCCGGAGACGATTTAGAGCCACCGGCTCTAAATCCATCTCCAGGACACTTTTTAATTCCCGGGCGAATTTTATCCATTCTTTTCCGCTCATAGGTTTAGCAGCTTAAAAAGTGTACTTTATTTCACAAAATGTATGGTCGTTATTTCTAAATTGTCCGTTGCTTCCGTACTCCGGACCCCAGAAATGATAATACCCCAGAGTAAACCATAAGTTCTCATTTATTTCGTATTGTGTCTTGAAAGCGATTCTTCCGTCATTGTCGTCCGACCATATAACTAAAACTTCCGGTTTTAATCTTTCATGCATAAAATCAGTGGCTATCTTAACGGTTGCGATGTTTTCTACGTCTTCCATCACTCCGTAAGTATAACCGCTTAAAATATGGTAACCCTGCTTTTCCTCATCAGCGCTGATCATCTGGGCAAACTGGGTAGAAAAAAGCCAGTTAGTAAAGAAATATCTGTCGAAGCCGATAAACCAGTTATATTTATCACAAGATTCGGTAAGCCTGCGGCTGCCTTCAGTACCGTAGTAAGTGGGTTCATCGTGGATATATGCGAACTCGCCCCGGACAGTCCAGCCTTCAAATGGTCCGGGCTGTAAGAAAGATTTATTAAAAGAGCCTCCTATAACATGAACAACTTTGTGGCGCCGGGATACCTTATAATTACCAAAAGGTGTAGTAGGAATAACAGGCGTAAAAGAATCGGTATAGGTGTAGGCGCTGGGGGTGTGTCCATACAACCAGTTTAAGGTATACTCCACACCTCCGGTCATGGAGCGCCACCTTAGACCAATGCGGCTGTTTTCAAAATCCTGGTGCGGCCTGTACAAAGTCTCCTCAGCCGTTCCTCCCATACTTTCATTAAGTTTTTTAAAGTTATCCCAGGCGTTAACCGACTTCAATGCAAAAGCAGAATTAGCCGGAGCGGACCGGGAAGCTTCAAAGTCGGGAATAAACAGAAACTGAATCGAAGAATTAAGCCAGGGGGAATATTCAACCTTTGCCATCCATAAGGGTATCCTTATGTCGGCAAAATCAGGCAGCCAAAAATAAGAAAGATTAAAGGGCATAACTCTATCCAGTATGAAAGGAAGGCCGTCTGCCTGGCTCCAGGCAACCTGCTGTTTACCCAGGCGTATATCGAGCTGAGGTGAAGTAAAATCCAGATAGCAGTCTCTCAACCACTCTGTTCTCTGGGTGTGGCCCATTTTTTCCTGGTTCTCATCAAAAGATGAATCATCCCTTATACTGTAAGCGTAATCATAAAAATAGCGCGGGTGGAAGAAAAATGACCAGTTGTCGGACAACTTGTAAGCTATGCCTAAATCCAGTTCGTTTTTTAAAGAAGTGAGAAACTGATGGCCATTGTCGTTATTGTTCTTTATCCACACTTCTGTTTCAAGGTAACCGGCGTATTCTATTTTATCGCCTAAGTAAGCCGCCTGCGCAGAAGAGGAGAAAAGTACTCCCGCATAAACGGCGGCAATGAGAAAAAAGAGTGTTTTTGATACTTTATCGTTCATATCCTTGCCTCCTTTCCATCAAGCCTTACAGCCATTACTGCTTCTCTTGCTATTTTTCAGGTTATATCCGGTACTTATCATAAATCTTTAAAGATTTACCACTTCGTCCTCATAAGAGACTTTACCGTAAAGACCTGCTCATTTATTTGCCGGTCGTATACTATATTATCGAGAAAAATATCGGTTCTGTGCCCGGTGCGTAAATCCTTACATTCCAAAGCTAATTGAGTAGGGTACTTTTTACCTTCGACATCCATAAACACCCATTCCCGGAAAAGAGTTTTGAAAAGCTGGCCGTTTTTATCGTAATACTCCTCAAATATACCTCCGCCGGTCTCCTTATCTACCCAGACAATCCTCTTGGCATAATACCAATGAGGCTTTAGGGGGGTACACTCGATGACAAAACAATCATTGCCTTTGTATTTTACCTCGCCGTTGTGCTCAAAAGCATAACCTTCAAACTTCTTCTCCCCTAAAAGAGTATATTCTTCATCTTCAAAACGGCGGGTAGAAACTTCTTCTACTGTAAGGTCTGAACCCATAAAAGCATCATCATCCTGGGAAGCGGAGATTTTACGGACCTTCTTTAAGGAAGGTACCCATAACCATACATTCTGGTCTTTCTCGGGGTCCTCGTAAGTCCAGGTCAAAATCGCAAGACCTTTAACTTTTGTGGGGTAAGTAACTTCCACCAGGTCTTTGTAGGAAATACCGTCTTCTCCTCCTTTAATTAAACGCTGACGGGTAGCAGATTTTTTGCGGGTAAAACCTCCGGAATCCACATACAGCACTTCATTGGTTGAAGAATAATCGTGAGCGAAGAGAGAATACTTGTTGTGATACATAATCTGCATGATTTCATCAGCACTCATTCCTTCTTTTAAAGAATGAACCCGGTAGTATCCTAAGTCCTCAGCGCTAACAGAAAATACAAAAAGCAAGCAAATAAAAGTTAGTACAATTTTGCCCATTGCAAACCCTCCTTTCTCCTGAACAATACCCTTAATCCCAATCATGTACCTTTTTTACTCCTTTTCAGTCGCTGGCGTATTTTCCCGAATAAAAATACGGGTTTTATCCACCAGATTAATACCGGAATCATGATTAAAGATATAACCATGTTTAAAACAAGACTTACACATAGATTAATCCCTAATCTTGCCTGCAGCCTTATCGGAGACAATACCCACGACAAAATTCCCAGAGCAACTATAAAACCGCTGAAAAAAACCGCCTTTCCGCTGGTAGTCAAAGTATGGTACAGAATACTTCTGTAGGTCCTTTTTTTCGACTTTATCTCCTCGTGCAGACGTGCCAGGATGTAAATACCAAAATTTATCCCCAAGCCCTCGCTTAAGGCGGCAAGGGGCAGGGTCTCTGTGTTTATAGACGTATGTAACCAGCCGAAAAGAGAAAAGACTATTAAGTTGCTCAAAATAAGGGGAAGTAACAACACCCACCCGGCTGTAAAAGAACGGTAAACAAAGCTTACATAAACAAAAATCAGAAAAGATATAAAAAGTATATTGGGCAATATGGTCTTTGCGATAATATCATTTACCGCATAAGTTATGCCTATATCACCACCGGCGTATGAGAACTTTAAATCCTTAAAAGTTTTCCCTTTTAAGAATTGTTTTGTTTCCTCTACCGCCCTGGTAACAGTATCGGAGGTATGGTCTTTAAAGTCAAATTTAATATTGGCTTTATTTTCTCTCCGGTTTATAAGGTGGTCGTAGTCGGAAGGGAAACCGCTTAAGGTATACAGAAACCAGTATTGAGCTATCGTTTTATCGTTAGGGGGTATACGGTAATACTCTTTCTCTCCTCCAAACATAAACATATTTAAAGCCTTTATGGCATCGACTACCGAAGTGGCAGAGCCGGCGCCAGGAACTTCGCTGAGGATATGATTCTGAAAGGAATCCATTGCTTTAAGTTTTTCTTCTTTAAATATGGAATCCGGGGATTCTACCAGCACATAATAAGAGTTGGTCCCTCCGAAGTTGCTGTTTATAAATCTCTCAGATTGATTGTAAGGGCTCTTCTGATAAAGATAACTTGAACCGGCCGAATTATCGCCTATAACTATCTTTTTTATCCCCCAGAAAGAAAATAAACACAAAAGGACGAATACGCTCACGACCAGGGTACCTGCTTTTTTATTAAGAGAAAAAATGCTTAGTTTGGCCAGCCACTTGTCGACCCATTTATGCTGCTCTTCTCTTTCTATTTCAAGAATCTTTGGCTTATGCATAAAAGAAAGTATGCAGGGGGTAAACATAAAAGAAGTAAAAAAATTGGCAAGTATGCCGAGGCCGGAAGCCAGAGCCATGCTTTTGATCGTAGATAGCGGTACAAGCATTAATGAAAGGAAGCCGAAACCGTCGGTAAGTACGCAGGCAACCCCGGGTAAAAACAGATGGCTCATAGCATTTACCACCGCATGCTTACTTTTGGCGCGGGGGTTCCTCATCTCGTCATAATATCGTTTCAGCGTATGTACTGAGTGGCTTATACCCAGAGAAAGAACAATAAAAGGGACTAAGACGGTAGAGGGATCGAGCCTTAAACCTATGAGTTTCATAGTGCCCATACCCCACAAAGTCGCCATAGAGGAATCAAGCAGCGGCAAGAATACTCCTCTTTTAGAGCGGAAAGTCATATAAAGGATTGCGGCAATTATGCCAAAGCTTAAAATAAGTATTTTAAACATCTTAGGGAGGTAAAAATTAATCCATCCTTCCAGGACGCTGCGTCCGGCGATATAGATGCGGATATTTTCGCCCTCGTATTTTTCTTTAAGCTTCATGAGGGAATCAAAGATATAACTGGTCCTGGCGTCGGATTCAAAATCAGCCTGGATAAGTGTGCTTTTTAGGTCAGAAGAAACTAATTTTCCGTAAACGTTGGGGTTACCCACTACTTTCAGACGGAATTCATTCATCTCCTCCTCGCTACGCGGAGGATAACGCAAGAGCCTCTCTACAAAAAACCCCTCTTCGGTAACAGTAACATGTTTGGTGTGGCGGGAAGCAATGGAATTTATGCGGGAAATATTTATTTTATCTAAAAGATAAAGGTCTTCGGTAAGACAAACAACCTTCTCCAGAAAATCTTTATCGAATATAGTACCCTCTTTTACCTCCAGAGCCAGGGAAACCTGACTAAGCCCTCCGAAAACATCGGTAAGTTTGTGTTGAACCTGGAGGAAAGGATGTTTTTGGGGAAGAAAGTCCTGGAGGCGGGTCTCAACCTCAATGTCTTTTAATACACTGACAAAAAAGGCCGATATTGCTAAAAAGCAAATAATGACATATATGCGTAAATGTATTATTTTGCGGGCAAAGGTATGAGGCCAACCGGACATATTAAGAAACTTGCAAAAATTAAACTACACTAACAGAAAGTATCAATAATAGAAAGTATTATAAATCAGCCAAACTATATATACAAGATAAATATTGATAAATTAGGGCGGGATTTAATCCTGTGAGGCGGTTGATTCCAGGGTAGCTAAGGCTTCTTTTAGCCTCTCTTTTAACACCTTATTCTCCCTGGATAAGTTTTCGTTTTCGGCCTTTAACCTCTGCAATTGATAGGGATTGGCGGAACCTTCCTGGAGCTGCTTCTTTAATTTATACAGAATCGGTCTCAGCTTGATTTCTCTGTCTATTGCCTCTTTGAGCTCTCCTTTTACCTCCTCTAACTCGGATTCAAGTTCTTTTACTTCGGCCGATAACTCTGTATTCCTGCGGGTAAGTAAAGCTAAACGATCATCCTGTTCTCCGCTCATAATTTCACTCCTTGGGGCCTCTTTTTCTTCGGGGGTCTGACGGCTTAATTCTTCAATCCTTTCTTCCAGTCTTTCGATTAAAGCATCCTGCCTGCGGGAACGTTCAGATATCCGCTTAAGCTCTGCTCTAAGGAAATCATTTTCTGTAGAAAGTATCCTGTTTTCCTCCTTCAAGGCGGTAAAATCGGCCCGGCTTACCCCGGAAAGGCTGCTCTCCTCTTCCTCTTTGCTTAACACCTTCTTAAGCCTTGCCTCTAAATCCTTAATCATTGCCTCCTGTTCTCTGTATTTTTCACTCAACGCGGCAAATTCTTTTTCGATGCCGGCTTTCTCTGCCTGTATATCACTGGTTCTCCTTTCTTCCTCTCTTTGCTGTCTTAAAGATTCTCCGGTTTTTTTAAGTGAAATCTCCTGGGCAAGAATTTTTGCTTGCATTTTTCTGCGGTTATCTGCGACTCTTTTTATTCCTTCGAGAATAAAATCCTCTTGGTAGATAAGCATATTCGCCTTGCTACCCATCTGGCGGGTCTTTATATCTTCCAGAACTATGACTCTGTTAAGCTCCCTGCTGACCCTATCTTTCCAGAGACAACACTCATTAGTTTCGGCTGAAGGCAAAGAAACTTCCCTGGCTGTAACACTTTTTAAATAAGGCGTTATTTTCTGCTCAAGAATTTGTAGCTGCCGGTAGGCATCAGGAGTTTGGGGACAAATCAACCTGGCCTTCTCAAGATAATTTAACGCTTCCCCTATCTGGCCCTGAGAAACATTCTGCAAGCCCAGATTCAACAAATATTCATAAGACATCTGATACTGGCCGAAAACAGGCAGAGAAAAAAAGATAAAACCGCTGAAAATTACCGGGAAAAGGTAAAATTTTCTTATCATCTCCGAATTACCTCAATTTTAAACGGGGTCTCCTCTTCGGTAGTGAATAAAAGATAGCATATCCTGAGCGGTCCCGTCAACTAAAAAAAATAGAATTAAATATGGGAGCTTCGGGTTTCAAGCCTCAAGCTTCAGGCCTTCAGGCTACAAGTCTCAAGCGACAAGCAGCTATGAGCCAAGAGCAATGAGCCATTATCATCCCTCGTCCCTCTGTCTTCTGTTGACTCTCTTCAGAATAATACCGGAATAATATTTACATAGTCATCTCTCCAGGGGGTGATTCTTAAATTTTTATCATCTCCCTGGTCTATCCATTGATGCTTGTATAGTAATTTTTTGCAGCAATCTTCATCCGGTGTCAAAACCATCCAGTGACTGAAATCAGCTTCAGGAGGAATTTTCCCGTAATTAGCTTTGTCACAAGCATAGATATTCAGAAAGCGGGCGGCTGAATATAGAACAGGTAAAAGGTTAATCTTTTCGTTAGAGATATGAAAAAGAATCAATCCGCCGGGTTTAAGAACCCTTAAATATTCTTTGCAAGCCTCAACGGTTAATAGATGAACGGGTATTGAATCACTGTTGAAAGCATCTATTATCAACAAATCATAGGCAGCGCTTCTACTTTCTCTTAAACCGACGCGCCCGTCACGAATTACAGTCTCCACCCTTACACTTTCGGCCTCAGCGCATTTAATATAAGAAAAATATTTTTCTGCGACCGAAAGGCCTGCCGGGTCAAGCTCATAAACAGTAACGTTTTC
>WJKZ01000073.1 GCA_014728785.1 Candidatus Omnitrophota bacterium | reverse complement strand
GGAAAGATTATTGAGGGCGATATTCGGAGAGAAAGCCGCAGATGTAAAAGATACTTCATTGCGGGTTCCTCCGGGAGTTTCCGGTGTGGTTACCCAGGTTGAAGTTTTTCAGCGGAAAGAAAAGGGGAGAAAGTCGAAAAAAGAGAAGACTGATGAGCTCAAACGCCTTAGAGAGATAGAAAAGTACTATGATGAAGAGAAAGAATTGATAGAGCGCGAAAAAATGCGCCGGTTGAGTTCTATACTGGGTAAATCCGAAAAATCAATAACCTCAGAAGACTGTGAAGACAACGAAGAAGCAACTGCTGTCTTAAATATGTACGACGAAAGATTGAATGAGCTCGCCATGGAAAAATCTCTGGATATTTCGAAGATTAAAAAAGGAGATGAGCTGCCGGCAGGTGTATTGAAAAGGGTAGTGGTCTTTGTGGCGATGAAGAGAAAAATATGTGCCGGAGATAAGCTTTCAGGAAGACACGGAAACAAAGGAGTTATATCCAAAATTTTGCCTGAAGAAGACATGCCTTTTCTGGAGGACGGTACCCCCGTAGATTTGATACTTAACCCTCTGGGTGTGCCTTCCAGGATGAACGTAGGTCAATTGCTGGAAATGCATCTTGGCTGGGCGGCTAAAAAAATGGGAATAAGGCTCGTTTCTCCGGTTTTTGACGGAACAAAGGAGGAAAATCTAAAAGAATTACTTCGAAAAGCGGATTTACCTGAAGACGGTAAAGTCGTTTTATGTGACGGGTTTACCGGCAAACCTTTCGACCAGAAAGTCGGAGTTGGTTATATGTATATAATGAAATTGGTCCATATGGTTGACGATAAAATCCATGCCCGGGCAATCGGTCCATATTCTCTTATTACCCAGCAACCTCTGGGAGGTAAAGCTCAGTTCGGCGGTCAGCGTTTCGGAGAAATGGAAGTCTGGGCTCTTGAAGCTTACGGTTCGGCTTTTACCCTTCAGGAAATGCTGACTGTTAAGAGTGACGATGTTGAAGGCAGGACCAGGATATATGAAGCAATAGTCAGAGGAGAACAGAAATTCCGGCCGTCTGTGCCGGAGTCTTTTAATGTTCTGGTTAAAGAATTACAGGGATTGTGTCTGGATATAAGGGCAGAAAAGGAGAGTAAATGATAGAAGAGGTAGGTTTTTTTGATTATATAAGCATCAAATTGGCATCGTCGCAGGTTATGCATAGCTGGTCGTCGGGTGAAGTGCGTAAGGCCGAAACTTTAAACTACAGAACTCTGAAACCGGAGAAAGACGGTCTTTTTTGCGAAAGAATCTTTGGGCCGGCTAAGGATTGGGAGTGCCATTGCGGTAAGCTTAAAGGTATAAAGTTCAAAGGGACTAAATGTGACAGGTGTGGGGTTGAAGTGTTGCATTCCTCTATCCGCAGGCAGAGAATGGGACATATCGAATTGGCAGCGCCGGTCACCCATATATGGTTTTTTAAGGTTCTTCCTTCCCGTATCGGAGCGGTACTCGATTTGAGTATAAAGCAGCTGGAGAAAGTTATATACTATGAGGAACATATAGTAATCGAGCCGGGAAATTCGAAATTTCGCCATAAACAGTTAATAGACGAAGAAGAATACCGTCAGGCTCAGAGAGATTACGGCAGTGAATTCCGGGCCAGTATAGGCGGTGAAGCAATCAAAGAATTGCTTCAGGAAATAGACCTGGATAAATTGAGCAAGTCAATACGTAAAACTATAGGAAAAGCAAAAAACGGAATAAATAAAAGGTTGCTGAAAAGGCTGAAAATAATCGAGGATTTACGCCGTTCAGGCAATAAACCCGAATGGATGGTTTTAGATATCCTCCCTGTAATCCCGCCGGACTTAAGGCCCCTTGTGCCTCTGGAAGGAGGCAGGTTTGCTTCTTCTGATTTAAATGATCTTTACAGGAGAGTTATAAACAGAAACAACCGTCTTAAAAAGTTAATTTCTTTAGGGGCTCCTGAGATTATAATCCGTAACGAAAAAAGAATGCTTCAGGAAGCGGTTGATGCTGTATTGGAG
>WJKZ01000072.1 GCA_014728785.1 Candidatus Omnitrophota bacterium | reverse complement strand
TTGCCCAATCATTTGCTCCCCCGAAAGGTAAAACCGAGGTAGTAAAAGGGGTGGGGCTATAAAGTCTGTGGGAATTTCTCGGCCTGAAGTAGACAAGGCCCGGGCCTTCGGCCCCTTCTATGGTGCTGGCACGAAAATCTCTGCCCCATACATTAAATACCGGCATAGAATCATATGAATCAAGACGGGGATTAACTAAATTTACTCCGTCCTGAGTCATACCCCGGGGTATAAAGGTCCTTGCCCCTATATCCTGCCAGGTGCCGCGGGCTGTAAATCCATAGTTAAAATCAAACTGCTGCAACTCAAACTGAAGCCTCTGTTCATCTCCCACAGTAAAAAATGCTTTTCCTCCTGAAACTGTATCATAACCGAAAGTATTCCAGCCGCTGTTCATTAAAATCCGTCTCTCGTTAAGAGGGTCACTGCTGCCTTCCTCTACAGGCTGAGTAAAATTAACTATCCCCTGAGTAGGACCTGACACCAGATAGGTTAAGTCGGTCCTTAAGAAAGCTTCGGTTTCTGCATCATATATTGCTACTCTTCCTATATCAACCTGGTTTAATTGTAACTGCGGCCCCGAATCTATAACTACATTATGAGCCGGCATAAAATTGGTATTAAGAGTTAAATCCCTGATAAAAGGGTCGTTCAAGGTATGGGTAGCTTCAAGTAAACCCGCGTCGGTAACAAGATGTAAAAATTCACCCGTTAAGGTAGCATCCCTTGTAAAGGGTCTATCAAAGCCGGGACCACTTAAAGGAAGACTGATGGGCTGTTCGTATTGTCTTACTATTGCCGCATCGCCTACGAAGCCGGTATCGGTAATCCTGACCATACCTGACTGAGCTTCTCTTGTGACCGGAGTAAGCATAGATGGGTTAAAATAACTATAACCCGGCATATGTCCTACCCAAGTGTTATCATCAAAATGAACGCCAGTTCCCTTATCGACATACCCTTGAGATATATCAAAAGCAGGGGTCTGCCTCCATACTGCCCCGGAAGAATAAACGGGTGAGAAATCAAAAGCGTGGTTCAGGCTGCCGTCGTTACCTATAGTGGGCATTATATGTATACCGGCAACACCCTGATGTATATTAATATCGGAATCTCTGGCAATAGGAGAAATCCAGTCAAGTACAATACCTTCTCCTAAATTCGCAGTTGGCTGCATACTGTTAGGGTCGGTTTCTGCCCCGAAAAGATGAGAGTGAGAAAACATCACTGTATCAGCCGGGGTTAAAATCTTTATACCTTCATTTGTAAACTCAGCGCCGAAACCGTCTCTTGCCAAGTCAAAGGAAAGGTCTATTGTATTACCGCTTATTGCGTCTTCAAAAACTTCGGCAAAATCAAGTCCGCCTATATCCACACGCTCACTGGTAAATCGGAACATCTCATCAGGGGTTAAACCTGTACCTGGATTGAATTGCAGCTGCTGGGTCATATTACCGTGAAGATTGGTAAAGAAATCACGACTCTCTACTACAGTCGGGGCTACAAAATTTATCTCCGAAAATACCGACATATCGGTAAAAGTTGTAGTAAGAGTGGCTAACCCGTCATTGAATGGTTCCTGATCTGTAATATTAATTCCTTCTATACCGCTTATTAAAACCTGAGGTAATTCGGGTGCACTCGTCCAATTGCCTATAGAATAATTGTCCGCTAAACCGGGGCCTAAAATCTCTCCCTGATTTATAAAAGCTCCGGCTAAATTCAGCCCATATCCATTGGCAAAAGGTATTGCCATATCGCTGAATGCACCGAAATCAAAATCGGGGTCTGAACTGATGTTTCCGGAAATTAAGTCTAATCCCGGAATATTAGAAACCTGAGGGGTCCAGACAAAACCATTAGTTATGTTATGAGTTACGTGGTCGGTAAAATCAGGGCTGTAAGCTGTGGAAAGTGTTTCTATCTGCCACAAACCTCCGCCTATTCCCTCGATAGGATGGCTATCCAGGCGTAAAGCATCTCCCACTCTGCTTACTTCAAAAGTACTGTATAAATCCATACCGAAAATATCATAAGTATAACCGGAAGGATTAACTGCAACTGTATTGGCCGGTGCCATATTGCTGAAATAATTTTCATTGTCTGTCATCACTCCGCTGACTGTCTGGGGTTCAAATAAAGGAAAATAAGCATAATCACTTGCATTTATAGTGGGAAGAGCGGTTGATTGATTACTACCCAAGGGGTCAAGAGGGGCTGTTATTTGCGCGTTAATGTCATTTACAAAACTATTATAATTATCTACAAAATTACCTATATTCCAGCTGACATCCCGGGGAGTATCGAAAGTATAATCTCTCCACTCTACAGTATTTAAAGAGGTGTTTAAAAACAAACCGCTATCGGGAGTTCCGGGTACAGGCAAATTAGCTAAAGTGTCCCCTGTTCTTATACCTATATAAGGGTTAAGAGGGGTGGTATCTAAATTATTACCTATATTAGTAAAGTGAGTTCCTAAACCGGTTGCATTGAACTGCCACTCCTGGGGCCTTGTTGCGCCTGCTCCTTCTACTATTCTTCCGAATACAAGCTGGCCCGACAAATCACCAAATGCCTGCGGTGATACCATCCAGCTATTCTGGGAACCAATCTGTCTGCTTGCTGCGATGGTAGCTGTATCCTGGCCGAGGAAAAGATTATACCTTTGTGGGTCTGAGGTAGGATCAGGTAAATTATATCTATAATTCTGGGCCGGGTCTGATACTTTAACAAACTCCCCAAATGCCTGTGCAGGGCTAACCCAACCGTTTTCATCCTGAATAGGAGCTATGCCCAGGACTCCTGTAAGGTGAGAAAGACCTGATGAGGAAGCAGTATTCCCAAGAAGATTATTGGAGGTAAGGCTGCCTTGCTGGGCAGAAACATCTATTTCAAAACCTGCCTGGACAGGATGAACATTCTGCTCGGTGAAACTAAAAGTGGCAGCGGCAATTTCTGAGCCTAAGGGGTTAGAGAAAGCCACGCCCAACAAATCTCCCTCGCCTGAAAACATCTGTGCCATCTCAACCGGATTATTCCACAGAGGATCAACAAGAGTTCCGAAAGTTATGACACTGGGGGTATAGTTAGATGTGTAATTAGTAGTGGCGGGGTCATAAGTATAGGTATAACCATCATAAGGACTAAATACATTATTACCCCCGTAGGTAATATGACCCCCCATCATGCCGGTAACCTGCTGGCCGTTTACAGAGGTAACTTCTGTATAGCTACCTTGGTAAGTCATTCCTACACTTATATCTGTGCCGCTGCTCGAATGAGGATTATAGCTAAAAGTGCTTCCTGCCTGGGGTGTTTCAAAATAAGGAGCAAGAGCAGATAAATCACTGGTATCAGGCCTATCAAGAAGCGTATTAACTGCTTCGGAGCCATAGGCGTTATATCCATAAGGGGTTCCGGGTATATCTTTCCATACGCCTCTGGTTTGTTCTCCTACACCCACCCAGATAGCGCTGCCGTCGGCAGCAGTCCCTATCTGATATGGCTCAAAACCATCTCCCCCTTCAAGAGTTCCGCCGGTAGGAACAAGGAAGACAGGAAAATCACTATCACCATTATGTATAGGTACCGGCATTATATGGTCTCTGGTAGGCCCGCCGTCAAACATCTCTAATGTAACCCTGTCGGTAGGAATAGTGGGATAAGGCATATCTCCCGAAAGACCAGTAGAACCGGTATAGGGGGTAAAAGCTTCTCCTCTGGTAGGGGAAGAGGTTACTCTGGTTGCGGGTTCGGGGTCAACATCCGGTCCCGGGTCTATTCTGGGAGAACCGTACCAGCCACTATGAGGAACAGTGCTACCTCTGCTTGAACCGGTATCCATTGATTGATAAACTCGTCTTCCGTCGGGATTTACCGTTACCCAGTAGTTTCCACTGGGATAAGTTGGACTATTTGAAGAAGAAGAGCTAGGCCTAGATGGAGTATAATAACTCTGATTACGATACTGGTTTCCGGAAAAAGCTCCGGGGTTAGAGTAGCCGTAATCTCCGTAATGAGAGGACCCCTGAGAGCTGGGCGAACTATAGTAGCTCGGATTACGGTATTGGCTGCCGGAATACGCCCCGGGGTTTGAATAGCCATAATCCCCATAATAAGAAGAAGAGGAAGAAGACGAGGAACTACTGGAGGAAGAACTGCTGCTGCCCGAGTAGTAGTAACCATAGCTACCACCGCCGCCTCCGCCACCGTCGTCAAGTCTCGCATAAACTTTTCCTAAAGAAAATAAAGATGTAAGAATATTCGGCTTAACCTGCTGCATGGGGGTAGGACCTTTAAGCATTGTATTAAGGCTGGTAACATAATCGGGCATCATAGCCGAGGCTATGTCCTGATAAACGAAACAGAACAACACAAAACAAGCAATAACCCTCATCCAGGGTTTAAACCTCGGTGTGTGGGTTTCATTAAAAATGCCGGCTTGTGGGGTATCGGTATTATCTCTCATAAAGACTCTAAATATAAAGAACGGGAAATTCCCCCTTTCCCCAAGTCTGCCCGTTTTTGGTTTCTTTTTGTTAATTGCATAAAAAAAACCGGGTTAACGAACCTTCTTGAGTTTCGGCAACCCGGCTATCCGAGAAACACAATTTACTTTCGTAAGTTGTGCTAATTGAACTGATTGTGTTTTGGGACCCGTGGCTTTGCGCCCCTGATTTTCCAATCAGGTTTGCCCTTTCGATCTCTAATCCTACGGTGTCAAATCCGTTTAAAATATACCATATATCTTTTAAAAAAGTCAACATTTTTAGAGGAAAATCACCTATTTTTGAAAACCTTTTCACTATCTTCTCACATTTAAGGCATTTTTTTCACTATTTATCTAAAATCAACAAAATTTCTTATGAAAACAAAAAATTATACCCACTTTAATATAAAATAATGGTTGGAATGAAGGGAAGGTAGATAATCCACAGGGGCAAGATGGACTAATCAGGATAATTACTTTTATGGACATTTTACAAATTTTCCCTGCTATTTATGGACATAAAATGTTTTAAATCCACATATTTGAGATAATTGTAAAATTATATTAATAAGTCTCTTTAAAGGACAAATATTACGACACAACTTCTTCCTCTCCGGATATACATTTGGTTCCATATTTTCCAGAGTTTTGTCATATAAACAGGTCTCCTGTTTAACTTTTACTTATACCGCTTTCTGCCTTTTTAGGATATTTTATTAAAAGTAAACGTGGGAGTATGTGTGATTCTATAAAAAAAGCCCGTGTTATATTCTCTTATCCTAAAACTCTGTATTTGGTCCGTTTTACCTCAATCTCCCGTTTTTCTACTTACCAGGTTAGGATTTAACCCCACTGTTTAAGTAATAAGAATTCGGCTGAAATGAAGGAAGGTACGGTCTCAAGGCGGCTCTCGAGAAATCTATTCAAAAAGATTAGAGCACTGACCGGATTCCCCTGATTATTTTCGGGTTCCCTTACTTCATTTCTTACTTCCCTGAACTTTAGCTTTTTTGTTAATTTACCGTTTTTAGAGCAGTTTCTAAGAATAAATATGAATTAAAACCTGTAATTATAATATAAAGTAAAAATCAAGGCAAAAAGATAAAAAGAGACCTTTCTTTACTAAAAGAAAGTTTTAAAACCTGCCTGCTTAGTTAAGTATCCCCTGCCGTATACAACTATAAAATGTCTCCTTAAAAGGCCTCTTTTAATCCTTTTGAAAGCCGGGCGATTTTTAATTTTACACCTTTATCCAACCTCCGGCAGGTTATTAAGTATCATCAGCCTGCTACCTAATCAATATACTTTAAAAATGTCCACAAAAACAAAAGTTTCCCGGCCGGAGAAAATTTCTATAATATAAATAATATGCTCAAAAATCTTTATTATATAGCCGCTTATTAAGAAAAAGGGTGTTTCTTTTTCCGGGAATTATTCAAGCCCCCTTCTTACAAAGGGAGGAAGCTTAGATTACAGGAACCATCTGCTTTTAAAAGGTAGTGCGTAATGCTATTATTTAAGCCTGGCCTAAACCCGGATATATAGGCATCTAAAACCACCATAAGCCGGACAGGGGCAGGCCACTTGCCTGGAATTGTCCGTAAAGAGTGCCTCTCTAATGCAAATGATATACTATTATCTAAAAAACTAAGTGCCTAAATAGAGTATTTAATATATGCTTGAAATCAACCCAAGGGATTAATAAGCTGCACTATAAATTAAAGTCTATAGCCTCTGGTTTTGTCAGAGACTAAATCTTCTTGCCCTGCCTCGACAATCATCTACGGCTCATTTAACCTTAAAAAAAGGGGGGGTTCTCACCCGGCATTGTAAACCGCCACCGGCTAAGGGGGCTCTTTTTTAGTTTTAAAGACTATTAAATCTTATATAAATATTGATGTCGGGTTTTATATATAGGGACGGTTTTGAATTTTTTAGTATAAAAGAGTGGAAAACAGGGGTATCGGCATATTTAACTGGTATGAGAAAACTTTTTCAAATCCATGAAAATAATGAAGGGGTGGATCTTATGGAGTCATGCTTAACCTTTATAATATATATAAAACTTTATCTGTAAAACAACCTGCCAATAAGCTTAATTTACCTCAAGAATAAAAAATATAATTAAGAATTAATAGTTGAATAACCGGTCATTAAAACACCTAATTTTATTCTTTAAAACATAAACTAAAGAGGGTAGATATTATCCGCAGAAATACTTTGAGTGCATACTCGCCTCTTTTAATATGCCTGGCTTGATATTCTATTCGCTTGGTTGAGATGTTACTAATATTAGTTTAGATTCCGTATTATGTTTAAAAAGCGGGAAAACCCCCAAGCCGGCCGGCTGAATCATCCTTCAACCATAATCCAACTAATTCTTTGCCGGAAAAGTATGATAAAACACACTTTGGATAAGGATTAAAAAGGACATTTTCCTATATAAAACCGTGTGAAGTAGTATTTTATTTATAGATTATTACAGGAAAGTTACAATTCTCTATGGCTTATTTATGGACAATTTTTAAAAATCCCTGCTTTGTGTCTATATTTTAACTCCCCCCCCGGCTTAAAAAAAGACCTCACCCCAGCCTCTATCTTCTCTTTCTTCCAGTGCACTTTAGGCAATATCCAAAGGAAGTTGACAAAAGCTCCGGTTGGCCGTATATTAATGGGTGGAGGATAAGAGAAAAAAGTCGTTATGGGTCATCAATACTTATTTATTTTAATATTTATACTGATATTTTTTCCTGCCGCAACCGGTTATGGCTGGAATGAAAGTTATACGGTAAATACCTCTTTAGAAGGCACCAAGACTTATAATACAAAAATAGGTAATTATTACCAGCCCAACGGAGATGAAGACAAAGGTTATAATTCTGCTCCCCTTGCAAATCAGTACGACTACATACCTGTTCCGGAAGGAGAAAATTGTTGTAAAGGCAAAGGTGAAAACTATTACTCCTATCATGAAAGCGATATAAATTTATATAAGGACCTTATCTCAAATTACCTGCCGGAAAATAATATGCAGAATTACTACGCATACGAAACTGAAGAAGGAACCTATTACTACTATTCAACAGATGAAGAAGAGGAAGAGAACGGTAAAAGCAATAAAGAAAGTTCGGACAAAGAATAACTTCTCTTGCCTGCTTGAATTTCTTAACCTAAACCGCCTTTTAGCCCATAAATATTGGGCAAAAAAACACTTTAACTTCAAAAAAACAGTCCTTGTTTTATCAGTATATTTAAGCAACGTGGGCTTAAAAAACAGCTAAATTCAACTTTAACGTTTTGAATCAGGCAGAACCCCTCCAGGAGCCGAGGCTGCATTTACTTACAACCTCTAAAATAACCAAAATTAAACCGGGAGAAGGCCAAGATATTATACTCCGCGGCTCATAAAAGTAAAAATATGCGGAGAATGCCTTTAAAGAGAGACTATTGATAGATATGGCTTTATGCTGAAGTTTTAAAAAGGCTTGAATTAATTAGAAAAATCAGGAAAAGGTATATTTTTGAGGCTGATGTTCAAACGTCCGTAAACACAGAAAGCGGTAGGCACAACTTTACCTTCCAATTACAATAGGAAGGTATACTTCGTGCTCTTCTTCCTCTTCCCCGCCTACGGTATCAACTAAATTGGCTGAGCTGGCACTCATTGCCTGAGAACCGCTTGAAAACATCCCCTGTACCGCATTTCTCACTGTCGTGGCCCCGAAAGTTGCTATAACCGCAACGATAGCCGCTAAAATTATTAAATACTCTAAAATGCTCTGGGATTTAATTTTTATTAACATAAACCGGCCTCCTGGATTTCACTTAAAATATAACATATTTTTAAAGGCTTGGACCAAAAATTTTAAAATATATTTATATTCGACCTGAAAGATAAGTATCAGAGACCGCCGCCTAAGCCGGTAAATAAGCTTCCCCTGATAAATTTAATGAGGACCGGCCCTGCAACAACTATTAAAATTACCGGAAGTATACAAAAAATCAAAGGGATAAGCATCTTTAGAGGGGCTTTCATGGCCTGCCTTTCCCCCCGGTGAAACCTCTTCATTCTGGTATCTTCTGAAAGTATTTTAAATGCTTCTTCAACCGAGGTGCCCATTCTGTCTGCCTGCACAAGTGTCCTTACAAAAGAAGTTACATCGGGGATATCTAATCTTCTTGCCATATCTCTTAATGCCTCTATTCGGGGCTTTCCCACATTTATCTCCTTCAATACCAGCGCTAATTCCTCAATCAATGGGTTGACCCTCACCTTATCTATAACCCAGCGGACAGCTGCCATAAAATCAAGACCCGCCCCTACACAGAGGGTTAATAAATCCACTGTTTCAGGCAAAACCCTTACAATTGAATATTTGCGTTTTTTTACTTTAGAATTAAGAATATGTAGAGGGAGAAAAAATCCGAGCATCGCAGCACCCACAAGCCAGGGCATGCCTTCTATTTCAAATAGAAGAAAAAGAATAAGAGGAAATACAACCGCAAGCAACTCCTGAGAAGCCAGAAACTCCTCCGGTTTGACCCTCCATTTAACCAGATTTATTTTATTATTCAAAGGCCCTTCGAGCCTCATAAATTTAATTATTCCTTTATTTAGAGGGGCAAATATACGCAAAATAGATAAAAACAGAGACGAGGAACCCTTCTCTTCTTTAATTTTATCGCCGAAAACAGAAATAGTCTCTGCGGGCTTAGGGATCAGGCCTAAGAAGAACAATACAAAACCAATAATCAAAAGGACATAAATGACTATTATCATATCTCTACCTTACTAAAAATAACGATTAAAACTATACCCAGAATCTGCAGCACAATGGCTATGAACAAAAACATCCTGCCCACGTCGTCCTTCCACATTACCTCAAAGTGCCCGGGATTTATCTTATTTACTACATAGAAAAATATAGGACCCAGGGCGGATATTATTATAGCCTGAAGACGTGCCTGGAGAGTTAAGGTTGAAACCAGCTCTTTCAGCTTAAGCCGATCCCTTATAGTCTCAACTAAACGGGAAAAAACTTTGGTCAAATCACCCCCTGTTTCTCTTGCAACTAATATAGCCGAGGACACAAGGGTCATCTCCTCCGAAGGCATCCTCTTATCGAGCCTTATAAGAGCTTCCTCTAATGTGACACCAACCTTTATTTCCCGGCTCAGAAGAGATATCTCCTGGCTCATCGGAGGGGTCATCTCCTCAGCCAGCACTTCAAAAGACTGAACCAGAGTAAGACCGCCTTTAAGGCAACTGTTCATTATCATTAGCGCGTCCACCAGCTGATTTACAAATTTCCGACGCCTTCTTTTATCTAAAAACCGGACAAGCAAAAAGGGAAAAGAAGCCCCTATCAGAAGAAATATAGGTATAATCCATAGCTTTCGGGTAAGAATGTAGCCTATAACGGCAACGAAAAGGGGAACAACAATGTAAAGAACTACCAGCATCCGCCGGTGGAGAAATATAAACATCTCCTCAAACTGAGAAGCAGTATCCTCAGCTTTTCTTTTTTGTGCTTCTTCCCATTTATTAAGAAGGAAGGTTACTCCGTAATATGAAAGGATAACAAAAGAAGCTAGAAGAAGGATGTAGGCTATAACCATTATTATCTTTTCTTGATCACCTAAAATGCTTCAGCTGCCTGAATCATATTGCTCTTCCAATCCATAGGTATCGGCTGCTTGTTTGTAGCTCCCTTGAGTTCTCCTGGCAATATATCCTGCCATCATGGCTATTGCAACAGCTGCAACTGCCATAAGCAACGCATAGGTAAGGTATGATTGTGACTGTTTTCCGGCAAAAATCACTTTATTTTTTATCATTTTATCATAATTTGTTAAAAAGTCGATTTATATTTAAACAATAACCTCTAATTTAATTGCTGCAGCTCTCACATCCGCTCCCACTATCCTCAGATGACCTCCGCTCTAAAGATATGCGGTATTTGGTGGTATTTTTAACTCCGGTGTATACAAAGCTTAAAATAAAAGAAAGATCTTTTTTCCTGAAAGTGTAAATACCTCCTCCTCCATCCTGTAGTTGCCACCCCTGGTATTCCAGCATTTCTTTATAAAACCTTACCACACCTTCTTTTGAAAGAGGCGCCCGGTAAACATAAACCTTCTTTTCTCTGCCCGTAACCGACTCTTCGCTTATCAACCGAGCCTTAGGGTGCCTTGCGATTTCGGGTAAATCCGCAAGGCATGAGAAAATTAAAAAGAAAGTCAAAATAAAAAAACTTAATATTTTTACCATACGCCTGACTAAGGTGATGGTTACTCTTCAATAAGGATTATAGAGGCATCGTGCTCCCATATAGGAGTACAATCTTCACAATCTGTAAAACAAATATAACCCCTGTCTTCGTAATTCCAGGTAGCAACGGCTGAGCTTTCTATTGAAACATCTTCCAGTTCATATAAATCCGAGGATTCCTGGCCGGTATTTCCCTGATGGAACTGCTCATTTCTGGAAAAAACCTCCCGGGGGTGAGTGGCCCCTCCTTCCGGAGCTAATATATCATAAACCCAGCCTATTATTTTTTCGTGATATCTGATAGGGTCATCCATTATAAAGCTTATGTAAGAACGGCATTCTATTTGTATGCCTTCCCAGGCCTCAACACTGGCAGCTTCTGCATCCGCCTCATAATCTAAAGCGTCCTGTAATAGCTCTTTCGCTTCTTCACAGTAATCATCAACATCGCAACAGTCGGAACAGGGATTTGTACAATCAGGGTCGGTATCCGGATCACAATCGTTACAATCATCATGGCATTCTTCACAACCGCAGGCATCATCCAGTTTATCTTTAGCCTCTTCTAATTTACTTATCGCACTCTCTGCGTTGTTTATGGCCGATTCTAAATTGCCCAAAACAACCGGAAAATCATCCTCGGTCACTCTCAACTGATGGGTCCTTATGGGGTCGATTAAAACTTCGGATACAACCCGGTGCTGCCTGTCAGCACCCCAGGAAAATTCCAAAAGCATACCGTTATAGACGTGACCAGGTACTATC
>WJKZ01000071.1 GCA_014728785.1 Candidatus Omnitrophota bacterium | reverse complement strand
TGGCAAAACTTTGAAGGTTATGAGGGGGCTTCTGGTATTACTCTGGTTTTTAAGGGAGGAGAGCTATCGGAAGCTTATGACGAAGAGGGTTTGAGGTTTTACCCCTTAAATCATGTAGTCCAAAGAAATTGTGTCTATATAGAGGTAGAGGTTGATATGGTTACCGCCGGATATAAGGGGGGAGAAGTATTGGATGCTTATCCGGCCGGGTTGCCCGTTGGCTTTTTTGAAAATCACCCCGATTGCGTTATAGAAAATATCCGGTTAAGCTCAAGCGGTGACCTTTACCTTGGGGGTAGGTGTTTATGGCACGGACCTGAGTCAGCCAGAAAGAAAGGGCTTACTGCTGTATTCTTGGGCGGTGAGTTGATATTTCTGTTAGGCAAGGAAGGAAATGTTTTGTATTCGAATGATTCTGTGGATATGGCAAGCAGAAACGCTTTATATGTTGGTAGTAATATAGTAGAAGGAGTTATCACCGGTGGTGAGTTCATAAGAGCTTACCCTTTTGGGGTTCCTGCGGATTTATTCTCTTTGCATCCGGATTGTGTTTTAACAAATGTTTATCCTGACACAATAGGTAGATGTTCTTTGGCCGGAGAGGTAATTTGGCATTCCAACAGATTTTATGCGGGAGATAAAGAAGGCCTAACTCTTCTGGTCTCCGGAGGAAAATGCGTAGAGGCCTATGACGTTAAAGGCAATACAGTCTGGAGGCTTGACGGTAATAAAACCCCGGAAGATAATCCTGAATCTTGCAATGCTGTTTTTTTACAACTTATCGTAGAAAGAAAAAGATGCAGGGGGAAAGGTTTCTTGAGAGCTTTTCCTAAAGGAATGCCTTCTGTTTTGATTGCAAATTTCCCTGATTGTGTGGTAGTAAATGTGGCGGCAGATTCTAAAGGCCGGATAGAATTAGGTTCACAGCGTCTAATGTTAAAAGGGCATAGCCGCGAGAAAAATATGGTGGTAGTTATTAAGTCCGGGAAGATAGCCGAGGTTTATAATCATAAAAGTGAATTAATATACCAGGACTTGCCCGTAGACGGGAGTTCTGACTTTTCTTTATATGTGGAAGCTAAAGTAAAAAATGGACAAATGGTAGAAGGTGAGTGGGTAAGTTCTTATCCTAATGGGATTGCTCCCACGGCTATTTTAGAATCTTATCCTGATTGTGTTATAGCTAATGCGGTATTAGATTCAAGAGGCGGGTTTGAATTTGCCGGTAGAGTCTGGTGGGGTTATTTGAAAGGCTACAGCAACGCGGAAGGAGTTATTGTTGTTTTTGAGTCCGGGGAGTTAAAGGAAGCATTTGATAGATTCGGCAATCTTATTTATCCTTACCTGAGGTCTTATAACCCCGGCGATCCTTACGGTATTTATGTTGATGCGGTAGTTGAAAACGGTATATTAAGCGAAGGTAATTTCATAGCAGCTTTCCCTCAGGGGATACCTCCGGAGGTCTTAGATACCTACCGGCACTGCGTGGTTACTAACATAGAACTCACCTCAACCGGCAATTTTATATGCGGAGAAAGCGCCAAGGTTTTGGCAGATGCTCCTGATTGTCCGGAAATTTCCGGGGTAACGGCTGTATTTGAATACGGGCATGTATCTTTTATGTATGATAACCAGGGGCTGCTTATTTATGATAGAAGCAGCAAATGGAGTGAAAAAGACAGAAACGCATTATATGTGGATGCTGAGGTGGTAGGCGGCAGAAGAGCAGGAGGACGTTTCATAAGAGCCTTCCCTCATAGATTGGATAAAAGTGAATTGAAGCTTTATCCTGATTGTATACTTTGTAATATAAGAATACCCCGCAGCGGCCAACTTGTATTGTTGGGAGAAAACTACCCTACTTCTCATAGAGGTGAGGTTATTAACGGTGCTTTGGCGGTTTTTGAAGAGGGAATTTTAACCGATATATATAACGGTAAAGGTGAAAATATTTACCATTTTGGTCCCGATGCAGAAAATGCAATATATATAGACGCGGAGATTGTAGAAGGCAAAAGATTAGGAGGGCATTTTGTTACCTGTGCTCCCGGCCGTTTTTCTTCTCATCTTTTGGACGAATATCCCGACTGCATAGTCGTAAATGTAGCCGCTGACTCAAGGGGCGGCGTTACGCTTGCCGGGCAGAATCCAGGCTATGCTAATTATGATTACTCTACCGCAGAAGGACTTACGGTTGTTTTCCAAGATAAAAAGATAAGTGCGGTATACGGCCCCGAAGGAGAAGTTCTTTATTTAGCTGATGATAAACGAAGGAGACTGGAAAACGCTTTATGGGTTGATGCGGTAATAGAAGACGGCCGGTTAAGAGAGGGTGAATTCATAGACGCCTTTCCTTCGCGGGTTACTTGGGATATTTTAGACGAATACCCCAATTGTGTTTTTACCAATGTTACCCTTAGCGCCAAAGGGGAACTGTATTTCGGAGGAGAGATTTGGTTTTCAAAAAGGGCTTACGGAGACCAGGACGGCTTAACGGTTGTGTTTGAGGAGAAAGAAGTAGTGGCTGTATATACTCCGGCAGGCAAAGCAATATATTTAGTTAATGAAGATTCTCCCAATGCCGTGTGGATAGAAGCTTCTATCGAAGATGGAAAGAGAGTAGGCGGAGAATTGATAGGAACTTTTAAGAAATTCCCGGGCACTTTTTTTGAAGAATATCCGGATTGTATTATAACCAATGTTTCTACCAGTAAAGCGGGGATACTTAAGATAGCCGGAGTAAGGTGGTGGTCTACCCCCAGCCTGAGGGGAGAAGGCCTTACTATAGTGTTTAGGAACGCTAAATTTTACAGAGCTTATACTAAAGAAGGTGAACTTTTTCACGCAATAGACGAGGACACGGAGAATGCTTTATTTATCAACGCAGAAATAGAAGAAGGCAGGCGGGTAGGAGGAGAATTTATTTATGCTTATCCTTCTCAGTTAAATTCTTCTGTAATAGATGATTATCCTGATTGTGTTGTTTGCAATGTTTCCTTAAACGGCAGTGGTGGTCTTTGTATAGCCGGGGAATCACTTTGGCAAAGTAAGCAAGGCTATGAGGATGAGGCAGGAGTTACGGTAGTTTTCAGAGGAGGGAGAATAATGGAGGTATATGACAGCGGCGGAGAGGCAATATTTGAAAGGGGTGAAAATCCTTTAAACAGCCTCTACATAGGGGCCTCCATACATGAAGGCAGAAGGGTAGGAGGTAGGTTTTTAAGAGATTATCCTCATAAAGTATTTTCTTCGGTTTTGGTAGAGCATC
>WJKZ01000070.1 GCA_014728785.1 Candidatus Omnitrophota bacterium | reverse complement strand
TACTTGGTTTACTATAACTTTGAGCGCCTCCACTTCGGTTTAACTAAAAACGGCGCTTTCCCTATAGATGCTTTTAAAGCCAAACGCGATTTTTTACGGCAGCGTTTTCAAAAATTGTTAACTTGACTCTTGTACAATACAGGTTAAAAGATAAAGATGAAGCCTGCAAGCTTAATTATTTTTCTGCCATAACCGGGCGTTCTTCGTTGCCCGACAACCAGCTGATAGGAATCCAGCCAGAACGCCCTTTATAAAGACCACTCAGCAAAACTACCTTTGCTCTGTTTTTAAATAATTCTATATCTACAACAATTGCACTGGTATGGTTTTTGATGCGTAAAATGCTGAAAGATTTAAGGACTTCTTTAAAATCTTTTTTATCCAAAGGAACAAGGGCTGCATTCATTAAATCGCAGGCCTCAGGGATTACTGCCACTCCTAATCGCGACAAACTTTCGGGACCGTTAATCTTTACCCACTTACCCATTAAATGGTCATAGTTGCAAAATCCGGGCAAAAGAAAAGAAAAAGAAAAAACTACGGCTATTATAAGAGTAATTAACATCTTCATCTTATCCTCCTTCTGGTATTTGTATTTTACTTGTACATCCTGGCTGCATTAACCCTTTATTTACCAAGAACTCTAAAGGACGGTGTAATAAATACGCTATCTAAAAAATACCACATAAGGCCCTAAAAAATCTACGCAAAAATACCCTTTTTATCTCAGGCTGAAAACGGTTACAGAGAGGCGGGGCCGGAATTCTTCCGGATAAGGAGAAGGATGGCCGAATGTGATATGACTATATATTTTTTACTTTGATAATTTATTTCTATACCGTGTGCTTTAAGAAATATACACACATCCCCCTCCCTGGCCTGTAAGGGAAAGTATTTGTCTTTTGACTTGCTTGTCCAAGGCTCTTGCTCAAGAGCAGTTGGGTCAGGAACAGGATAGCCGGGGCCGGTCTTAACTACTCTTGCCGAACCCACCCTTTCCTTTTCTTTGACTCCCTGGGGAAGAAACAACCCTGAACCGGTGCGGTCATCTCCTTCGTCAGGTTCAACCAGAATCTTATCGCCCACCAGGATTAATTCAGTATCTGGGAAATCCATAATTAAATATGCTCTTCGAATTCGAATTTTTTATTGTGGAACAGGTCAAGGCATACCTCTACGACCTGCTCGTCGTAGAGAATGCCTTTGTTCAGAGATATTTCCTCCAGTGCCTTCTCTGTGCCCAGAGCCGCCCGGTAAGGCCTGTGAAATGCCATAGCCTCCACTACATCCGCTACTGTTAAAATTTTAGTCTCAAACAGTATGTTATCTCCTTTTATCCCCTCCGGGTAACCGGAACCATCCAACCTCTCATGGTGCTGGAGGACTATTTTGGCAACCGGCCAGCTGAACTCCACAGGTTTTAATATCTCATAACCTATCTGAGGATGGGTCTGGATAATATTAAATTCGAGGTCGGTAAGCCTCTGGGGTTTACTCAAAATTTCGGCAGGAACATAGACTTTACCCACATCGTGGATAATCGAAGCCATTCTTATACCCTCAATCTGGTCTTTGGGCAAATTCATCTCTTTGGCTATGGCGCAGGCAAGCTGAGCGACTCTTTTTTGATGGCCGGCCGTATAAGGATCCCGGCGCTCAGCCGTAGCCGCAAGAGCCACTACCGTTTCTTCAAGTATTCTCTTTGCTTTCTTTACGCTTAGCTTATACTCTTCTTCCACCCTTTTGCGCTCTGTCATATCAAGGGCAACTTCAACTACACCTGTTATTTGCCCCAGGCTGTTTTTAGTAGGGTAACTGCGCACTGCCCAGGCCCTGCCCAGAGCCGTCACTATTTCTCCTTCGGCTACCTCTCCTGTCTTAAGTGTTTTTTCTACAGGACAATTCTTGCAAGCCGCGCCCCTCTTGTGCCAGACTTCATAACAATGGTTACCTACCAGCTCCTCGGGAGCCATACCGGCAGCTTTCCCTGCGGCTTGATTAGCCCAGAGAACACGCATCTTGGGATCGTGGTATATAACCAACTCGGATAAACTATTAAGTATTTTTGCTTTTTCTCTTTCCGAACGGCGCAGGGCTTCCTCGATTCTTTCTCTCTCGGTTACATCTCTTACAATCACGCATAAATATTCTCTGTCCCCGTATTCTATGTAATTACCCGAAATCTCAACCGGGAAAAGCGTGCCGTCCTTAGCTCTGTAGATCGATTCGCTGCTGGCCCTCTTTTTGTTTTTTACCTTATTCCATCTCTCCTCCCAATTATCTTTGTGAAAATTTACATCAATATCCCAAATTGACATGGAGAGAAGCTCATCCCGGCTATAACCCAGAAGGTTTTCTACGGAATAATTTACATAAGAAATTCTCCCGTTTGACGTCAGCCAGAAAGCAGCGTCCTGCATACGGTCAAAAACAAACTGGGTAAAAAGCAATTTCCTCTCGGTTGTCTTTTTTTCGCTGATATCTTCAGCGAAAAGGTAAAAACTGCAGAGATTGTCGTTACAGTCTTTTTGAGGAACAAGTATGAGACGAACCGGCACTGTTTCTTTGTTTTTTTTCAAAAATAATGCCTCTTGATTATAAATACCTCTCCTGGCAGATTCATCCAGTATCTCATCAACATCTTCGGCTTCATAAATATCTTTAAAATTAAGCCTTGTGGGTATATCGTCACCGCTATATCCCAGCACATTTTCAAAATATTTATTCCATATGATAAACTTGCCGTTCTTATCGAAGGTAGCCAGACAAATCGGGATATAATCCACCAGAAGCCTGTATTTCTCCTCACTGTCTTTTAAGGCAGACTCTGTTTCTCTGTAACTTGTAATATCCCGGCCCACTCCCTGATATTCAATAACCCTTTCATTTTCAGCAAATATAGCCCTGACTGTCCAGCGCTGCCAGCAGGATTTGCCGGAATCAGTAATAAATTTGTATTCATAAGAAAAGTTAGGATTCCCGGAATCAAGCTTTTTTATGCTTTCCTCTATTTTTTCTCTTTCCTCAGACGGAATAAGCTCAAAAAAATTACTGCCCGCAAGGTCCTCCCTCCTTCTTCCCAGAAACTTACAATATGCCCTGTTAAGGAAAGTTATTTTACCGGCTTTATCGAAACGGCTTATAAAATCATTCTGTCCTTCTACTATAGCCTGGTATCTCGCCTGGCTCTTTTCTAAATACTCCTCTGCTTTTTTCTTATTTGTGATATCGCGCTGGATAGAAATATAAGAATAAATTTCGCCTTTATCATTATACAGAGGGCAGATGTTAAAATGACAGATAAAAATACTGCCGTCCTTTCTGCGGTTCAGATGATTACCTTCCCATACGCCGCCTTGAGAAACTGTTTCATATATCTCTTTTTGAATCCGGGCAGCAACCGGTTCGGCATTCAATACTCCCGGCCTCTTACCCAATAATTCCCTCATATCGTAACCATACATATCCAAAGCTGCCTGGTTAAGATAGGTTATATTGAAATTATTGTTGGTCACTATAATGGCGTCTGAAACCTGCTGGGTAATCGAGCCCAGGAATTTAAGCTCCTCCTCTGCTTTCTTTATTGTGGTGATATCGCTGGATACCCCCCGATAACCGCAAAATTTTCCCCCTTTACACCAGAAGGGTAATCCTCCGGTAGAAAACCATCTCTCTTCTCCGTCTTTTCCCTTGTTGCAATGGATAAATTCATGGAAGTTTTTTCTTTCGTTAAAAAAATTATTAAATATTTCCTCCTGTTGCCGGCGGCAATCAGAATGAAATAAATCAACAAATTTCTTCTTGCCCACTACCTCTTCCAGGGGAAAAGGGCAAAAGTTGTTCAAGGCTATGCTGGAATAGACTATAGTCCCGTTTGTGTCTATCTCCCATATCCATTCTTTGGCATTTTCACAAACCTGGCGAAACCGCTCCTCGGAGGCTACAACTCTCCTTTTGTTTTCTTCCTGTTTGCTTACATCCCTTACGACTAAAATTACAGCCTCTGCTTCTCCGCTTATATCCTTAACGGAAGAAAAGCTTACTTCGACAAACTTCGTTTCTCCGTTTCCATCTATGAGAGTATAGGGAGAAACTTTTACAGATTCTCCTCTTAAGGCTTTGAATAAATCTTTTTGTATGGTATGGAGGCCGGTGGGCTTAAAGTTTTCAAAAACAGACTCACCTATAATCTGAGAACTGCGCTCATAACCATAGAGGCCGGCCGCACTAGTATTAGCCATAATCACTTTGCCTTCGGGAGACACCAGAAGTACTGCCTCGGGCATAGCCCGTACCAGGCTGTGGTAAAACTCAAGACTGCGCAATCGCTGCTCATACCCTCTTTTTCTCTCGGTTATATCCTCCCCCGAACTTAAAATCAGAGATATCCGGTTATTTTCATCTCTTATAAAAGCATTATGCCAGGAGATGTACCTTTCGCCTTTTCCTTTGGTTATGATAGGGTTTTCATGGTACTCCAGGTCTTTCTCAAACCTGTTATCCCTGACGATTTTAGCAAAAAGTTCTTTGACCTCTTCCCGATGACCTTCAGGTATGAAATTATCCAGCCAGTTTTTTCCCAAAACGGCGTTTTGCTCGTGTCCTAATATTTCACAGCCTGTCTTGTTTATGAGGATTACTTTCCCCGTAGTATCAAGGGCAAGAATAATGACTTTAGCTACATCCAGATATTTCTGGATCTGGAGATTCTCTTCCTTAAGCCTCTCTTCGCTCCAATCGCACTGGCGTTTAGCAACCGTAAGCTCTGCCAGCTGGTTACGCAACTTTTGAACTTCAGCCTCTAATTCCTCGGGGCTTTTCGCCGGCTCAGGTTTTGCCTCTTTGGCTTTTCTTTTTTTAAACATCATCCAACCTAAATTAAGTTTATCATAAAACCTTTACAGAAAAAAAGACCGCTGAATATAAGGTCCTGCGGGCTTAATCAGCGCGGATATTGAGAATCTCATAACAAAAAATAGCGAACGCCACATTAACGTTAAAAGATAAAGGTGCTCCCTGCATAGGTATACTTACTCTAAAATCAAGGTATTTGTCGATACCATAGCGTATACCCTCTCCCTCTGACCCCATAACCACACAGAGAGGAAAACTTAAATCACTCTTCTTTATGTCAGCTCCTCCTTTGGCAACCGCCCCGGCTACCCAGTAACCCTGCCTTTTTGCCTCCAGTAAGCTGTTTACTATATTCGACACCAGAGACACCGCAACATAATTCTCTCCGCCTGAGGCGACATGAAGAACAGAATCGGTTATCAGGCAGGACTTATGCTTGGGTATCACCAGAGATACACCTCCCAGACAAGCTGCGGTACGGATAATACCTCCCAGATTCTGGGGATCATTTATCCTGTCCAGAAAAACTATAAGCTCTTTTCTTTCAAGGAGCGACTCAAAATCCCGGTAACTGAAAGGACGAGCTAAGGCAATTATTCCCTGATGGTTGGAAATATCTTTTATCCCGTCTAATTTTGATTCCGAAACCCTGCAAGCTGCTGCTTTTGAATTTTTTAGCAGCTTTTCTATCTTCGGATTTTTAAAATTATTCCTGAGAAAGATCTTTTTTATGCTGGCCGGGTCCTTACGCAGACGTTCCGCTACGGAATTTATCCCATACAAAATAGTACCTCTTTCCGGACTCTTAAATTTTCTATTTTTACCAGCCACGGCTTAAAAACACAATACAGGTTTCAGGAAGAGCGCTTCTTTATGGGCTCGTACCGTTTGTCAAACGGACCCACATAAACTGCCCGGGGACGAAATATACGGTTAGCTTTAAGATACTCTCTCACCCGTGCCGTCCAGCCGGAAACTCTGCTTACGGCAAAAATAGGAGTAAAAAGCTCCATAGGTATACCCAAACAGAGGTAAATAATACCTGAGTAGAAGTCCACATTGGGAAAAATCTTTTTTTCCTTGCCCAGCCTGGAAACCACTTTTTTCTCAAGGGTTTTGGCGGTACGGAATAATTTCTTAATCTCCTCATTGCCGCTGTGCTCAACCAGATACTCCGCCAGAGGCCCCAAGACCCTTGCCCGGGGATCGTAAGCTTTATATACCCTGTGGCCGAAACCCATTATCTTTTCTTTTTTTGCCAATTTTTCTTCAAACCATTTATTAACGTTACCGGGACCGCCTATTTCCTGAAGCATCTTCACAACCCTCTCGTTGGCACCGCCATGAAGAGGTCCGTTTAAAGCGGCAATACCGGAACCTATCGCAAAGTACATATCCGATAAAGTTGAGGCAACGACCATGGTAGCAAAAGTACTGGCATTCATACCGTGGTCGGCGTGCAGTATTAGAGCTATGTCCATAATCTTCTCCTCGATAGGAGTGGGTTTTCTTCCGGTAATCACATAGATCAAGTTGCCGGCATGGCTCAGGGAAGGATCAGGCTCTATAGGTATACGGTCCTGCCTTAATCTTGCCACTACCCCGGCTACGGTTGATACCCCTGAGATAAGGCTATAACAGGACTCTTCCTCTGCTGAAAACTGCAGGTTCTTATCTACCGACCGGGGCTTATTGCCCGCCGAGGCTTTTTTGAATTCATAAATAGCATGTTCCTCTCCCCGGGGCTTGGTTTCCATAGGTATGGAATCTTCATCAGCACTTATAGCAGTATCAAAATCAGGGCTGTAGGCATCAGAATCTACATAGGTCAACTCCTGGCGCATAAAGTTAGTCCCTATCCTCAAGGCAGCCATGGCATTCATCTTCTCTATCGGGAAACCCATTAATAATCTGATGGTATAATTGATATCCCTGTATTTTATAAGTTTAGCTTTAAAATTATCGAATTGTGATACGGTGGGAAGAGCCCCGTAGAGAAGCAGGTATGCCACTTCCTCGAACGTAGAGTGAGCACAGAGGTCAAATATATCGTAACCCCGGTAAATCAGCCAGCCTTTCGAACCGTTAACATAGCCTATTTTACTTTCACAGGCAATAGCACCTTCCAGGCCCGGCCCCACCAGGCAATTCACAGGCCATTTCACAGGTTGGGTCAAGGCCTGCTCCGGCTCAAAATCACTCTCCTGACGCGCTCGTTTTCCCGCTTCAATTATTAAATCCTTGATCTGCTTTATTTCTTTATCTGCCATCTTTTTACTCCTTAAGTAACAATAAATATTATTATTTCGTAGCTTCCTCTATTATCTCGTTAACCCTTTTAATAAAACCGGCACGAGACAAAGATTCTCCTTCAATGAACAATGCCCCCTCGTATAATTGAAAAATACACTTTTTAAGCAGGGGAGAATTCTTGTCGG
>WJKZ01000009.1 GCA_014728785.1 Candidatus Omnitrophota bacterium | reverse complement strand
GCCTATAAGTGCAGAAATTAAAAAAGATTATCACTCTGTTTACTGGCTCTATTATAACAAAATAGTAGGGTTAAACAAAATAAAATAAGCACTACTGTTTAAAAATAACCATAAATCATGATTACTTGCCGGAGTCTGCCGTGTTAAATTATACTTTAAAAAATAACAAGCGATATCCGTTTCCCGGTTTAGGTTGACTCAATTCCTCTGGTTTCTGAAAGATTCATGCATATATCTTATAAAGTTAGATTTTACCAGTAAATCTCTTGCCGCCTCTATATTTTCCGGGCTGAAAAAAAGATGGCTTCTGCAACTACAGTCGGATGAGCCGAAATTATCCACAAAAAAATAACCGGCTCCATAAAACCTCCGGGCAGTGTAGCACTCAACCTCATCCACCGCAGCCCACACCTCTTTCACCCTGCTGTTTTCAGAAGAAAGAAGATAGTCTATATGCCAGAAAAGATTCTTTTTCCGGCATAAATGCCTTTTGAGCCGGCCAGCAAAACCTTTTTTTGCTGAACCTGCATAAAAGTAATATCCTTTTTGAAAATGCCGGTATCCCGGCTTTCCCGTTTGCAGCACTTCATCTTTGCTTAATTTTATAACAAGCAGGTAAGTTTTAAAGCTTTTAGGTTTTGCAGCTTCCCGGCTCATAATCGGAAAAGTATTAAAAAATGATCCGGGCCCTGATAATAAAAGCCGATTCAGGGCAGTACTTTAGCGTATAAAATAAAATGCCTGCCTTCTCCATAAAAATCTTTAGCTGCCGTTTTTCCTTCTGCTTCTACCGTATCTTTTTCCTTGTAACTGACTATATTATAACCGTTCTTCTCAAAGAGGCGCTGAGAAGGCTTATTTTTGAGGTCAACGGTTAGTTCGATTCGTTTTGCGCCTTTGTTTCTCAAATCTTGCTCCATTTCCTTGATAAGCACGGTACCTATACCCTCACCCTGTTTTTCGGAAGCTACACCTATCTGCCAGAGAAAAAAATCCTCCTTATTAATCTGAGAAAACAGGCCAAAAGCAAACCCTGCTACCCCTGACTCATCCTCAGCGACAAAACAGGTATCTCTGAAATAGCGGGTAATTATCCTGTAAAAATGTACTCCGTAACTTTCCAAAGGATGGCAACATGATACAAAATTATATATAGCTTCGAATTCTTCTTCGCGGGGATTCCTGATTTTAGCCATTTACCCTCGCCAGTTTAACTCTTCTGCACTTTTCCAGTATCTGCTCTTCGCTTCCTATATCTTTGCGGTAAAAAAACTCACCCCTCAACCTGCCAATTGCACTCTCTATGCGAAGATAAGCATCCTTTATAGTATCACCGCAAGCAATAATTGCTATGCCCCTCTCACTTCCTACCTGCAATTTGCCTTCCTCGTTCTTTCCACAACTATAATATATTTTTGCACCCGTATGGGAAATACTTTCTTCATCCCAGTTAACCTTAAGCAAACAGTTAAGTTCCTCAGGATACCCGGGGGGAACTACATATTTACACACTGTGGCCTGTTTTGAGAAATCACAACTGTAGGATTCTCCTTCCATAACCGCTTCCACCGGTTTCAATAATGAACCTTTAAGTAAAGTGAGAGTATTGAGCCACTCGGGGTCACCGGGACGAAAATTATACTCGATAAGTTTTATTCCTTTTTTAGTCAACATAAACTGGCCGTATAAAAAACCTTTGCAGCACTTGCCCGATTCCTCACGAAATCCCTTTATGGTAGTCCTTATAATATTCAGGGCTTGTTCATAATCAGCCTCCTCCATAAAGGGGAGAAGCTTGCCTTTATCCGAATAAGAACCCATACTTGCGGTATTCGGCCCCCTGTCCTGCGGTAATAGCTTCTTAAAGTCCTGCACTGCCGGGGTTGTTATCAGACAATCATTATTAACCAGACATTGAATAGTAAACTCCTCTCCGATTAAACGCTCCTCAATTACAACCTGAGAGTCGGGACCCTTACCTTTATCCAATACTTCTTTTATATAATCAACTACCTCATCTTCATTCTTTAATTGATCTCCAAAAACTTTTACACCTAAACCTTCACGGAGACCGGTGAATTTAACAGCTACCTGCCAGCTATGTTCCCTGGCAAAACCGATTGCATCTTCTGCCTTTGAGAAGACACCATAATCCGGCACAGCCTCAGGAATATATTTTGACATCAAACGGCGGGCAAAAGCTTTGTCTGATTCAAGACGGGCCGCCGATTTTGTAGGCCCAAAAACACAAATATTTTTTTCCTCGAGACGGTCAGCCAGACCCGCAGCAAGAGGCGAAGCCGTCGTGACCAAAACGAGGTCCGCTGAAACCGATAAAGCATAACCCACAATACTTTCGGTATCGTAAAAATCACCTATGCAGAAACCGTCTGCCAAAGGAATTATGCCGGGGTTATACGTGTCCATAAAAACATAGACGCCGGCTTCACTGTTGTTTACTATATTTTCTACGGTTATCTGCTCTTTGGCCCAACTACCTACAACCAGTACTTTTTTTATCGCCATTATCTTTTCTTCCGCCTTTTAATTCGTTCTGTCCCCTGGGGCACTAAAGATACAGTTTTATCCACATCAGACAATAGCTTGACTATTCCTCTGGGATTATATTCTCTTGCCGGTTCAAGCTTCAATTGCAAATTACAATTATCACAATTACGGTCGCAAAATTGAGGGAGGTAGGAATCGGGTTCTTTATATACGCAAATCGTTCCTTCAAAATTCCGTAAAACTACCTTATTTGTCGACCAGGAAATAATATAATTAGGTATAATGGGAATCTTTCCTCCTCCCCCGGGAGCATCAATAACGTAGCGGGGGGTAGCGAAGCCGCTGGTATGGCCTATCATATTTTCCATGATTTCTATTCCTTTACCTACAGGGGTGCGGAAATGATTCAGGCCTTCGGACAAATCACACTGGTAAAGGTAATACGGTCTCACCCTGTTCTGTACAAGCCGGTGCATAAGCTTTTTCATTATCCTGGGACAGTCGTTTACTCCTGCCAGAAGAACTGTCTGGTTGCCCAGAGGTATACCTGAATCGGCCAATTTAGCCAAAGCTATCTCTGCGGTTTCAGTAAGTTCTCTGGGATGGTTGAACTGGGTGTTAATCCACAGATTCTTGTATTTCTTAAGCACTTTAACCAACTCGTTGGTAATACGGTAAGGCAAAACCGCCGGCATCCTGGTCCCTATACGCATAACCTCTACATGGGGTATCTTCCTGATTTCAGAGAGAACCCAGTCCAGATAATCATCGGATAACATAAAAGGGTCCCCGCCTGAGATAAGCACATCTCTGACCACCGTAGTCTCTTTGATGTATTTGATACCCTCTTTTATCTGCTTTCGTGAATAGGTGTAATCAACATCGCTTACCTTTCTTTTACGGGTGCAATGCCTGCAATACATAGAACAGGTATTGGTAAGAGCAAACAACACCCTATCGGGATAACGGTGAGTTATACCTGTAACCGGACTATCTTCGTCTTCGGAAAGAGGATCTTTCATATCATAGTACATCAAATCCAGTTCGCGCGTATCAGGAAAAGATTGTTTAAAGATAGGGTCCTGGATATAGTTTTCTCCATCTATCAAAGAAGCATAATAGGGGGTTATGGAAATAGGGAATTTTTCAACTGTGTCCTGCAATTTTTTCTTTGTATCTTCTTCGAATTTTATGCCGGTAAGATGCTCAAAAGTATCAATATTACGTATAGAATGACTAAGCTGCCATTTGTAATCCCTCCAGCTGTTAAGACCGTTTCCTTTTAAAGAAAAATTTTTCTGGATTTTCTTTGTATTCTTTCTGTAAAATTCCATTACTTGTCTCCTCTTGTTAAATTCTATCTTAAATCTAAAACTATATTTTCGGACCGGTTTAGGGTCTGAAGAAACGCCACTTTAAAAACGCGGAATAAAAACAAACATTTAGCCGGTGAGCATCAAGTCAAATAGATAAAACTTAGCATCTCCCGCTTAAGGATATCCCGCCGGGATATTATGGCTCCTGACCATTCCAGCAATAAAGACAAAGCTTATTCCGGGGCAACCCTATGGCTTTCACCATATCGTCTATTTTCTGATATCTTAAGGTAGTGACGCCCAGATTCTTGCCTATCCAGTCTATCATATCTTTATATTTCTCTGAGTTATCATCAAGATATTCTGATACATCCTCAACATCTCTTCCTTCCAGCTCCTTGATAGCCCTGCGAGTAATAAGCTCCTCATTACTCCGGGTGGAGAGGCAGAATTTACAGGGAAACATCAACGGCGGGCAAGCCGGCCTAACATGAATTTCCCTTGCTCCGCAATCCCAGAGTTTACGGATAGTAAAGTTTTTTAACTGAGTGCCCCTTACTATGGAATCTTCACACACAACTATCCTGTTGCCTTCTATTATCTCTCTTATGGGTATCAATTTCATCTTGGCAATTAAATCCCTCATTTCCTGAGAGGGAGGAGTGTAGCTCCTGGCATAACCGCCTGTGTATTTAATAAGAGGCCTTCTGAAAGGCTTACCTGATTCCATAGCATATCCTAAAGCATGAGCGGTTCCCGAATCGGGGACGCCGGAGACAACATCAACCTCTATATCCTTATCTCTTCCGGCCAACGACCTCCCGCATCGCTCTCTAACCACCTCTACATTAATACCCTCGTAGCTTGAAGCAGGGAAACCGGTATATATCCACAAAAAAGCGCATACCTGTTTATTCCCGCCGGGCTCACCCCTCTCTTCCATCCCGTCTTCCCGCAATAAAACCACCTCTCCGGCTTCTATATTCTTTACGGGTTCTATACCGAGATTAGCAAAAGCGGAAGTCTCAGAAGTTACCGCCCATAAACCCTCTTTTTTGCCCACAACAAGAGGGGTATAGCCCAGTCTGTCTCTTGCTGCGTAAATTCCCTTCTGGTTCAGGAGCAGCAACGAACAAGACCCTTCTATTGCCTTAAACATCTTTTCAATACCGTCGAGAAGGTCATCCCCCTGACTTATTAATTTAGCAACCAGCTCGGGGGTATTTACCCCCTCCCGGCTGACCTCACTGAAGGAAATCCCCTCGCTCAGCAGCTTTTTTGCGAGTTTGTCTTTATTCTCAATCAAACCTGTTGTCACTAAACAGAAGGGGCCGAATTTTGAATTCAGATATATAGGCTGCTCATCACAGTCGCTTACCACCCCTATTCCTTTATTGCCCCGCAAATGTTTGTAATCTTCAAAAAACTTTGACTTGAACTGGCTCTGGCTTATATCATGAATATAACGGGCAAATTCCTCTCCCAATACAGCCATTCCTCCGTATTCGGTACCCAGATGACTATGGTAATCAGTGCCATAAAATAAGGTCTGTGCACAATTGTTTTTAGAAACTACTCCAAACAAGCCGCTCATTCAATACCCTCCACAATTGTCTTTAAATTTATAAAATTACCGAAGATTGCCGTTAGGTAGGTATTATAACAGGATATCCCGGCTTTGTGGAGATAATAATCCATTTTAAAAATCAGCCGGAAGTAGTGTTTGTTCCCCGGCAGGAGAATCTTACAGGAGTAAAAAACGGGAAAATCATGCCAAAACAGCTAATACTTTCTGCTTAAACTGTAAAACAGACAAACGTCTCCGACTTCACAACCTATGTCTTTGGCGACCACAGGGCATTTAGCCTTAAACAAAAAGAATACCCCTCTTTTTGCCCGGGAGAGCGTTTCAAAATTACCCTGTCCTTTACTTATAACCATATCGGCTTTCCTGTAAATTTTTAAAAAATCATTCGAGCATAAATTAAGTATTGTTCCCGGCGCGGCGCAACCGTTGTTTATAATCACAGCGCCCGCATCAATCCCGGCAAAATAAGCGTCTTCCTCTAAAACATCATTTATGATGGGAGCGCCTCTTACCGCGAAAAATATCTCTTTTCTCCTGTCCTGTTTTTTGATTTCTTCAATCAGCACTCTATCAAATACTACCTCGCCGGCATTATCTCCCAGATAAAGAATAGTTTTTGCCCGCTTAAGACACCTCCTGAAATCCTGGTAATCAAAAACTTTTTTACCTTCCTTCTCGATGGCCGTCTGCTCATAACAAATTATTTTATCGAGCTCCTCTTCTACGTTCAGTGAATTCTTAACCCCGTAATCGATGATGTTACCGGCTATTGCCAATTCAACCGAAG
>WJKZ01000069.1 GCA_014728785.1 Candidatus Omnitrophota bacterium | reverse complement strand
CCCTTCCAGCGGTGCGATGAGTTTTCTCTTTTTCAATTCAAAGATGGCTTTGCCGAAATGGCCTACTCCGGGAAAAATTATCTGTTTTGCCTTTTTTAATTTATCCGGGCTTGCAGTAACCACCACAGATTTTCCCAGAAAATTTGCAGCATTTGCTACACTGCATAAATTGCCCATTCCGTAATCAAGGATAACTATCATATTAATCTAAATTAATCGATTATACCTTTTGTGGAAGGTATGCCTCTACGGCGGGAATCTTTCTGGATCGCCTCATCCAGAGCTTTTCCTACAGCCTTAAACAAAGCTTCCAAAATATGGTGTAAATCGCCCTGGCCGGATTTTATAACATACACCAAACTTATCCCCGCATGCTGGACAAAAGCCTCTAAAAAATCTTCAGCGTGCTTGAAGGTAAAATCAGTCTCATCAAAACCGGCGTTCTCCAGCGTTTTCCGGACAGATACAGCTTCCGGCGCCGATATAACTCCATGCGCCACAGGTCTTCCGCTTATATCAATACCGGCCTCAACCAACACCTTGTCCATAACCACGGAAAAAGAACCGTATCTTTTTATTCCCTCTTTTTCTCCCAATGCCGAGCTGAAGGCTTTGCCAAGAGCTATTCCTATATCTTCGATGATATGATGTTTCAGGTCTCCCTGAGCAATAAGTTCCAGATCAAAAAAACCATGAAACGCAAAAAGCCTCAGCAGGTGGTTCAATGGTTCAAAGCCGGTCTCTACGCTGCTGCGACCCTCTCCGTCTATGTTAAGTCTTCCGCTTATACGGACTTCATTTGTTTTGCGGTTTATATTGACTTCTCTCATACAATCTCCCATTTTTAATTATATCTTTAATTTCAGGAACCGCCCAGACGTTTTTTAACACTTTCTATATGTTTATTCATGCCTTCCAAACCGGCAATCTTCTCCAATACTCCCACCTCTTCATATAAAGATTTTTTTGTGTAACTTATAACATGGATCTCCTTGAAGAAATCTTTTACGGAAAGTGCCGAAAAAAATCTGCTGCTGCCTCCGGTAGGTAATACATGGCTGGGGCCGGCGGTATAATCCCCTAATGCTACCGGGCTGTAATCGCCTAAAAATATAGCACCTGCATTTTTTATCTTTTTTAAAATCGAATGAGGCTTTTTTGTTAAAATCTCCAGGTGCTCGGGGGCAATAATATTGATAACTTCACAAGCATATTCAAGATTCCTGACCCTTAAAGCAAAACCGGATATCTTCCTTCTTCTTAACTCTCTTATAATCTTCCGGGAATTGGTAATTACTATCCCCAGGCCGTTATGGTGCTCGGTTTGGGCCTCTAAGTCGGCTACTATATGGTCGATATTTGAACCGGAGGAGGCTAAAATAGCAATCTCAGAAGGACCTGCCAGCATATCGATATCTACCAGTCCGAAAACCTGACGTTTGGCTTCGGTAACAAAATTATTGCCCGGCCCTATTATCTTATCTACTTTCTTTATAGTCTTTGTTCCGTAAGCAAGTGCCCCTATGGCCTGAGCACCTCCTATCCTGTAAATCTCTTTAATCTTTAAAAGCGAACCTATGGCAAGAATAAAGGGATTCAGACTCTTATCCTTAGCAGGAGGAGAAACCAGGACTATTTCTTTAACTCCGGCCACTAAGGCCGGGATAACTGACATATATACAGACGAGACAAGAGGCGCTGTGCCCGCAGGGACATAAATACCTACCCTTTCCAGCGGGACATAGCGGCTCATTAAGGTCTTTCCGTTAGGATCCTTGGTGCGTATATTGCGGGGAACCTGCTCCTTGTAAAATCTGGTAACATTTTCTATAGCGAGCTTAAAACTGGATATAAGAGAAGAATCGAGCTCATTGAAGGCAGCACTTATTTCCGATTCTTTTATACGCAGCTCAGAAAGGGAAACTTTAACTTTATCAAACTTTTTTGTGTATTCGATTAAGGCTTTGTCTCCGTTGTCTCTGACATTCTTAAGAATCCTGCCGACCTTTTCCTCGATTTTATCTTTGTGTGTCCGGCTCCGGGCCAGCATCTTTTTTAAACTTTCCAGATTTCTTAATACTCTCATTTTTCTTTTCTTATAAATTCAAGGCAACATTCTTCCAGTTTTCCCAAAAAATCGTGCTTTGAACGGTTTAGCACTCCCTGAACCAGATTATGCCTCCCGCCTCCTTTTAAAGACAGCTTCTCTTTGTAGCGGGAGACAAACTCTTTTGCGCTTATATCCGTGTTGGTTGAACAGATAAATTTTGTCTTTTCCTCCTCGGAGAAAAAACAAAAAATAAACAAAGGTGTTATCTGGTCCTTCACTATATCAATAAAATCAAGAACTTTTGCCGCATCAAGATGCTCTTCTTTTAGAATATTTTTTAAGGTTCTATCATCACATAAGAAAATATTGATACCGGAGACTTTGCGGATGTTTTCTCCCTTCAGGCGTTCCTTGACCGCTAAGGAAAACTTATCCCGCTTTAATTTCTCTACCCGGGACCTGGCATTCTTTGCTTCTTCCAGCAATCTTTCCACCACATCTTTTAAATCGCCCCGGCGGGTCTTTAACTGTTTTACTAAAGAGGAAAGCACCTCCCTGGTCTGTTTATAATCCGAGTAAGCACTTTTTCCCACTACAGCTTCTATCCTGCGAATCCCGCTGCTGACCGAGGATTCCGAAATTATAGAAAACAAACCTATCTGAGAGGTAAAATCAAGATGGGTCCCTCCGCAGAACTCTTTACTGTAATCGCCTATCGACACTACCCTCACCTTTTCGCTGTATTTATCTTTAAAAAAAGCTAAAGCACCTTCTTTTTTGGCTGTTTCTAAATCCAGCACTTTCTTCTCTACTTTATCATTACGTAAAATAAAATCATTTACAATATTCTCAATTTTTTCTATCTCAAGAGGAGAAAGCTTTTCAAAATGTGTGAAATCAAAACGCAGGCGGTCCTCATCTACCATAGAACCCTGCTGAGAAACATGCTCTCCCAAAACATCTCTCAATGCAGTCTGTAAAAGGTGAGTGGCAGTGTGGGCTCTGGCCAGAGCTTTCCTCCTCTCTATGTCGATGGTTGCCCAAACCCTATCTCCTTCTGAGAAAGCCCCTTCTCTAACCACACCCCGGTGGATTATAGCCTCACCCATCTTTAAAGCCTTTTCTACCTCAAAGACACTCCCTTCACCTTTTATCACTCCCCGGTCAGCAAGTTGACCCCCGGCCTCAGCGTAAAAGGGAGTTTTGGTTAAAATAATAATTCCTT
>WJKZ01000068.1 GCA_014728785.1 Candidatus Omnitrophota bacterium | reverse complement strand
GTTTTCTCTCCTTTTTTGGTTTCTTTCTCGGGGAGGGTTTTGAGATGGATAAAACCGGCCAGCCTTAAGCCGAGTTCGATAAATACAAGGACTGTGACTATGCCCGCAAATACCGCTAAAATTTTTCTGCTCATTTCGGCTATCTGCTTAGAAAAATCTTTATGTCTTTAGCATTTTAACATTATTAAAGTCCTGGAAAATATACTGGTAAAAATAGGCTGATTTTGCCCGTAAAACAGATAACTATTATCTAATTTTTATTTCTTCTTCCCCAGGAGTAATTTTTCCAGTGAAATCCGCAGCTCATTGACTATGTTCCTGGGAAGATGGAATTGCACCCTGAGCAGAGGCGCAGAAATTGTGAATTCGAATAAATCGGGGTTTTTAGGTACCCTGCGAACGTTCAAATTCATCCTGTTTCCGTTGGGCATCTTATTAATCCTCCTTCTGTTTAGGGCAATTATATCTCTATGTGGAAAAAGAAACAAGGTAAAAGGCAGAAAACACCCTGTCCCGCTTCAAACAAATACTTTTTGTATAAAGCAATTAGTGCTCTGACATAGCAAAAAGACAACTGACGAAGTCTCCGCACCTTCCCGGCGCTCTTGAGGCGATAAAACACAAATGTTATAATTAAAAGAAACAGATAATGTAAATAGAATGAGGGGACGATAAAGGGGACGGGACGATAAAGGGGACGGAGTCAATTAGTCAACTTAGCTCCTTTTCCCCCACCACTTCTTCCCCTCTTTCAGCATTTTTAGCTACCACTTGTTTCTGGGCATACTAACAAAATGTCAAAGAATTAACATAAATCAATAGTTGACTAGTTGACTCCGTCCCTCTTTACTCTTTACTTTCTTATCTTGTGTCTCTTTTTCGTTCGGCCAACAGGACAATGTTTCTTAATTCATCTTCGTCTTTTGCTTCAAACCACTTTTTGTCAAATTCAAGGTTTCGGGCAATTTGAGCGATGGCAGCTAAAATTTTTATGTGTTGAACTCGCTGGTCAACCGAAGTTATCAGAAAAAACACTATATGCACTACTTTATCGTTAGGAAAAACAATGCCAGTCTTGGCTCTTACCAAAAGGATTTCAGAAATATTTTTACCTTCTATAACAACATGAGGAATGGCCAATCCCTTTTTTATCACTGTGCTAGAATTTTTTTCTCGCTGCAAAAATTTTTCAAATAGATTCTTAGATTCTACACCTAAATCTTTTTCAAAAATACTTGAAACATACTTAAAAAATGTCTCTACGTCTAAAACATCTTTAATGTCTAAAACTTTAGCTTTTTCAATGAGTTCGTGAAATTTATCTTTGATCAGCTCGTCTCTTTGAATCACTATATCTTTTAATTCGGTAAGAAGATTTTCAGAAATCAATTCCCGATCCTTGGAAACTAATTTTTCCAACACATGTATAAGTGCTGAATCCTGATTAGCTCTATGCATAGCGTAAATTCTGTACCATAAAAAACCGAAGAAAATAAAAGATAAAGTCAGAAAAACAATGAAAGTACCCATCTCGATTAAAAGAAAACCGCCGCTCAATATGCCAAATACCTGCATGAAGGGGTATAAGGGAGAGCGGTATTTAGGACGATAACTGTATATATTACTTTCTCTAAACATTATTACGGTTAAATTAGCAAAGATAAATAAAATAATCAAAAGACTGGAAGCCACTTTAACTAACAGTTCTAATCTTAAAAACATAATAGCTAAAACCATAAATAAGCCAGTAAGAAGAATTGCAACGTAAGGGGTATTGAATTTACCGCTAATCTTTTGAAAAATGGCAGGTAAAAGCTTGTCCCTGCTCATACCCAGGGGATAACGGGATGCTGTCATAATAGCTGCATTTGCGGTTGAGATAAAAGCTAAAAAGGCTGCAATACTTACAGCAATTTTAAAAATATCTCCTCCAAAGACACCAGCGCCATTAGAAATAGGTGTAAGTTTATGCTGGAGATTGTTAAAATCTAGAACTCCAATAGTTACAAATATAACCAAAGCATATAAAATTACCGTTACTACGATAGAAAGAATCATTCCTAAAGGAAGATTTCTGCCAGGATCTTCTATTTCTTCAGCTAAGGCTGCAACTTTAGTTAACCCCCCATAAGATATAAAAACAAAACTTGCCGTGGCAAACACCGGAGCTATTCCTTCTGAAAAAAAAGGCTTAAAATGTGATAAATTTACAACCTGCAGCCCCCAAAAAGAATAAATAAAAAGAATTCCTAATAAACCCGAAACCAAAAGTACCTGGAACCGGCCAGCTTCTTTTGCCCCTATTAAATTCAAGAAAATAAAAAATAGACAGGAAATTAAAGCTACAATATTTAGCGGAAGATGAGTGATTATACTTAAATAGGCCCCCATACCGATAAGAGCAAAAGCGCCCTTTAAACTTAAAGAAAACCAAGAACTGAATCCGGCAATCGTACCAAATAAAGGCCCAAACCCTCTCATTATATAAAAATAATCTCCAGCTGCTTTTGGCATTGCGGTAGTTAATTCAGCCATGCTGAGTAAGGTAGGAATAGTTAGAATGCCAGCCACTATATAGGACAATATAACTGCCGGCCCTGCTCTCAAATAAGCTAAAGCGGGTAAGATAAATAGACCAGAGCTTATCATAGCCCCGGTGGATACCGAAAATACATCTAAAAGACTGAGTCTTTTTTTTAATTCTTTAGCCATAATCAAATATTATAGCAGTTTTATAAGCCATTATGGAAACTTTCCAAAATGTTTGCTTTTGCAGTCCCGATCGCCTCCTGCTAAAAAAAAGGTTTCAAAGACTTGTAGAAAACAATCCAAGGGTCATCCAAACGTCCTAATAAAAACTTTCATCACATTCTTCCTGACGTTTGGATGTCATCCCGAAGCGCTCCCCGAAAATATAATTCGATTACGTAATCTATTCTCTTTGCGTTCCATACTTTCCTATTTCATTAAATTTTCGGGGTATTTAGACGCTTTGGGGCAACCTTATTAGCTTTTTTTCTTCCTAAATCCATCAATTAACTTTTCTTTCCGGCACTTTCTAAGTCTCTTTATCCTGATTTCTTCCAAAAAGGCTCTTTTAAAATACCGGTATTCTTTGCACCAGAGGAGTTTTACCGGCCGCCTGGTCCGTGTG
>WJKZ01000067.1 GCA_014728785.1 Candidatus Omnitrophota bacterium | reverse complement strand
GTTTTCTCTCCTTTTTTGGTTTCTTTCTCGGGGAGGGTTTTGAGATGGATAAAACCGGCCAGCCTTAAGCCGAGTTCGATAAATACAAGGACTGTGACTATGCCCGCAAATACCGCTAAAATTTTTCTGCTCATTTCGGCTGCTTTTATATTAGCGCCCATTTAACCTGATAGCTCAACTTATCATATAACGACAGCAATAAAGGGCTGATTTTCCCGGTAAATGGCTCGAAGCAGAAAATCCGCAGTAATTTCTTTAGAAAAAAAGAATAACCGGAAAAGAGAAGATAAAATTAAAACTATCCCCCTGCAGCTTCCGCCCCTGTACTTAATGGCTAAAAGCCTGAGATAGGCCGTATGCCGCCCCCAGAGAAAGTGCTGTGCTTATGGCGGCGCACCCTGAGGTAAAAAAAACCATTCCTGCGATAAATAACGGTAAAAAATATTTTTTCAAAACTTAAACCTCCTTTCCTTTCTGATATTTTACTATTGCCCGCTTAAGATTGCAATTTGAAATTTGAGATTTTTTGCCTGCCTCGCCGTGCTCAGCAAGACGGGTGATTTGTGATTTACTATTTCTCTTATCTTTATCTTTTAACTGTGAACTTTAAACATTAACCCCTTATCAGGACGTCTCATGTCCTCTGTCCTCTGCCTTCTGTCCTCTGTTAACTGCTAACTATGAGCTATCAATCAATAACTATTTTATTCTTCTTTGCTCTCTTGCTTCTTTCTTTCTATGGTCTCATCAAGGTTTTTATACCTGCTTTCAAAATCATCGTAGTTGTCGTTACGGCTGTCTTTTCTATTTTTAATTTTATTTTTAAAAATAATGACTATCACAACAAACCCTGCCCATACTGCAAGAAGACTGAGAACAAAAAGGACAAACGGCTTCAAGGAAAAATTCATACCTCCTCCCTCTTTTTATGTTCAGGAATTAAAAGATAAACAAACGAAGCGCCCGCCGCCAAGCCGGATAAGGCAACTATTTAAATTCCTTCATGCCGGCTGCCTTAAACAAAATAATTATTTCCAGTATGCATACAGGAAACATTACAAACCTGCCTATATTTCCCAGCAGACCGTCTAATCCTGAAATAAAAAAATCAGCGGGCATGGACAAAGCTATCAAAGCAGAACCTGTTATTCCTAAAATTACCGTTGCTGTGATAATTTTACCCAGCAGTTTCTTAAGAGCCAATAAGGATATACCGAATACTACCCCTATAATTCCGTACACAACCTGAAGATGCTTGAATATGGGTGAAGAAAGAGAAATAGCCGAAGGAGAAAGCCCGATAAACATCAAAGTTATTACCACGCTCCAGATAATAAACCCTACCGCCGAAAATTTTAGCAGCTTATTCCGGGTTTTTTCGCCTATGATTTTAAATCCCCATTCGAAAACAATATTGGCAATACCCCATATTATGATAGATAACCTGAAATCAATCAATGCGGCAACCAAAGCTACTATCCCGGCTATAGCGGAATATTTTAATTTTTTGTCCATATGCCCTCCTTTTTTCTGATTATACCATCTGCTTCAAATTGGGGCAAACCCGGAGAATCGCACAATTCAAAAAATAAACAAATAAAACAGGAGACACATGCGCCTAAATTTTATAGTTTGACACCCTCCCCTTAACTATGTTATAAAATTTTTAGGAAAAAGATAAAATAAGGAGATAAGTATGAAAAAAACATTCACTATGGTCGAATTGCTTGTGGTAGTAATTATTGTCGCTATACTTGCCACATTCGCTCTTCCTCAATACCTGAAAGCTGTAGAAAAAGCAAAGGCAGGTAAAGCAAAGCATAATCTGAGCCTTATTTCCCAGGCTCAGAAAATGTACTGGGATGAAAACGACGCCTACGTCGCTGTTGCCTCAGGCGCTCATGACACCACCCTGGGGACTTATGTTGAACTATCCGACGTAGATAATGACAGCGACTGGAACTACGTAAGCACCGTTCCCGCCGCCGGCCAGTTCAACATTACCGCAACAAGAGCAACCGGCCCGAACAGCGGCGAAACTATAATCATGGACGAGAATGGAGTTATTACAGGAAGCTTTACTCCTTAATCTTATCAGCCGGCCAAAATTAGAAATCTAAGGCTTCATAGAAGGAAAACCCGCAATTTTTAAAACCGCGGGTTTTATTCTAACTTTTCAGTTTATGTTTCAAATTCCATAAGCCCGTCTTTACTTTTAGCTTCTCAACAAATAAAGACGCTCTTCTTTTAATAATTAGAAAAGCCCTCTTTTTTTTGCTGTAACATCTATTCTATTTAAACTTTTCTTTTACTTTTGGGCGGGTAAAGTAAAAAATTGCCGTCCCATATAATAAATAAGAAACAATATAAAACGGAAAATCAGCATATATGATTTTGACAGCCGAGGGAAAACCAAAATCAATTATTTCTATAAACAGGCAAAACGTAGCTGTTAAAATTGGTATTACGGAGCCTCTTGCAACTAACTTTCTACCTAATTCTTTTCTCAGTAATAAAAGAATCCCCGCAATTATAAAATAGAGCAGGAACAAAATTATAGCAATTGCTAAAAATGACCAGAGTATAAACCCCTCGTAACTGAAAATACATTTAACAAACAAGGGTACAAGCAGAAAATGTAAAATAAAAAGATAACCGAAAATTGTTACCCCAACTAATCTTTTCTTTTCCACACGCACTCCTTTTTTAAAAAAATATCACCTGTCAGGACAAAAAAGAAGCCCGGAAAGGAATAATCCAATCCGGGCTTTGTTTCCTGTTATTACAGGAAGAAGGTTTAAACCCTTCATTTAAGACTGTAAGCCTTTTTGTAACAACGAGCTGCTATCAGCCGCCTAAAAAATTACGGAGTAAAATTATCTGTCCAGGTACCGTCCTGATCCAGCGCTATAGTCTCACCGGCATTAGGGCCGCCTGCGGCTCTGGTAGCAGTAACGGTAAATGTAGCAGCAGTACCACTGGTACTCACATAATCCCAGTCACTATCAGAATCAACATCGGAAAGCTCTACATAGCTTCCCAATGTACCGTCGTGGTTACCTCCTCCGGCAACAGCAACGTAGGTGTCGTTTTCGG
>WJKZ01000066.1 GCA_014728785.1 Candidatus Omnitrophota bacterium | reverse complement strand
ATTCAGAAAAGCAAGCAGGTATATAACGTTTTGATGAGGGAGACAGTTGACAGATGTCAGATGTCAGAAGACAGAGGACAGGCGAGGGATGATAATGGTTCATAACTGATGGCTTATTTGGGTTAAGTCCAGTTTCGGTTTATTTGTTTGCGGCTTGCAGCCTGAAGCTTGAAGCCTGAAGCCTATGCCGAGGAAAAGTGGTGCCGGAAGAGATTAAAAAACTTAATGAAAAGATTAGGAGTTGCAGGAAGTGTCCTCTGGGCAGCATGCGCCTCAATGCCGTCCCCGGAGAAGGCTTTCTTTCTGCAAGAGTTATGTTTATCGGAGAAGCGCCCGGAGCAAGTGAAGATGAAAAAGGTATTCCTTTTTGCGGAAGAGCAGGAAGTGTACTGGATGAATTATTACCTCTTGCCGGGCTAAAGCGGGAAGAAGTCTTTATAGGGAATATACTGAAATGCCGCCCTCCTAAAAACCGCAACCCGCAAAGTTCTGAAATTAAAACCTGTACTCCTTATCTTAATTACCAGATAAATTATATAAAGCCGGCTGTTCTTTGCTGTTTAGGCAATTTCGCAACAGCTTATATTATGAAAAAGTTCGGACTGGCGGCCAAAATCCAGGGTATAACAAAGATACACGGAAAAATTTTTATAACAGATTTTTCTTACGGAAAGGTGCGAATAATGCCTTTATTTCATCCGGCTGTAGTTACCTATGATATCAACAAAAAATCTATTCTGGCCAGAGACTTCCGGCAGTTAAAGAATATACCGAAATAAAATTAAACTTCCATCGCAAATTGCCGCTTTTCCCTTTTTAACCTTGACCTTCTCCTTATTCCGATATATTATTTCGATAGAGTTAATCTCTCTTTTTGAAAGAAACCGGTATAAAAAAGGAGGTTTATTATGAAAGACAGGGCAAGAGGCTTTCTTCTGGCAGGTATAATTATTACGGCCATATTTGCTTCTCACCTTATCAGTGATTTAATCCAGGTTTATAAAGGGGCTAAAAATATATGGTGGACTCCCAAGACAATGATGCTGTCACTGGATGATACCGAAAATGAGTTCAGGATTTTTATAAGCGGAAAACCTCTTTCCCGTCATCTGGAGGAAGGTTTGTTTGCAAAAGACAATGAAGGCAAGACGTACCGAGTGGTTGCAGAAGATGTCGGTGTAAGGCTTAATAACTGGTGCAACCGGAAAGTTTCTATGCTTCAAAAAGCGCTATGGAGCGCATTCGGGGCCGGTTTCGGCATAGCTCTGTTGATCGCAGGACTTAATTTAAAGTTCTTTTTGAAAAAAAAGACCAATGAGTAAATATAAAGACAACTCTTTCTATCTCCAGAATACCCCTTAGGTAGTTCATGGTCGATAAAGGTTTTCTCAAAAGCAGGATAAAGGGAAAAATCTCATACAGACATTACAATAACAGTCATGACAGAGTAATAGTAGTTGTTCACGGCTTTTATAACAGCAAGGATTCACTCCTTCTTTCACAGCTATGCACCCGTTTATCCAAACGTTACGATGTGTTTATATTCGATTTAAGGGGTCACGGTAAAAGCTCAGGATTGTTTACCTGGGGTGCCCGGGAGGGAGAAGATTTAATCACAGTTCTTAATCACCTCAAAAATTACTACTGTAAAATTTCAATTATTGCGTTTTCTATGGGGGGGAGCATTACCATTAATGTTTTGGCAGAGGGAGAAGCTTTTTGTGATTCTTTTATATGCGTTAGCGCGCCCTGTGATTGTTCAAAGATAGATTATAAGTTGTGGAAGCTTGATTGGGAAAATGATATCGCTTACAGTCTATTCACAAAGGAAGGAAGGTTTGGTAAGGGTGTAAGACCCGGGCCCTTTTGGTTGGCCAAATCCAAACCGATAGACAATGTAGGGGACATCAAATGTCCTGTACTTTATATTCACGGAGATAAAGATTGGGTAGTGGACAAATGGCATTCCCATGCCTTATATGAGAAAACCGCCTCTAAAAAGAAGCTTGTAATAATAAAAGACGGTCCTCATGCAGAATATCTGCTAAAGGCATGCCCGGAAGATTTTTGCAATGTTATTGAAAGCTGGTTAGGCTGAATTTTCTGAAAATATTACATTATTGGATATACGTTTATTATTAAGATAAAACCTGCCGGAGTTACCTTTTGCTTTATGCACAACATAGGTGTATTTTTATAATACGGCAGGAACGGCCGTAACCTGTAATTCTTTTATTTCATTTTTCTTAAATGGCAAAAGTATTATTAATACGTCCCAATTCTGTTTTAAAGCAAATGATACCTCCTCTCGGCCTCGCTTATCTAGCCGCTTCGCTGAAAGATAGTTATGAAGTTAAAGTTATTGACGCTTTGCTGAGCAGGTCAGGTTCGCCGGAGGTAAAAGAGGAGATTTTTAAGTTCAGGCCTGATTTTGTGGGCATAACTTCCTGGCATATTTCAGCTGTTGCTTCTCATGAAATAGCCGGGGTGGTTAAAAGTTTTAACCCCGGCTGCAAGGTGATAATCGGAGGGCCTTATGCTACGGTTTCTGCCCGCCGCGTTTTGGGCGATAAAAATGTGGACTTTGCCGTAATTGGAGAAGGAGAGTCTGTACTGAAGAGATTAATTGAAGACATAGTCAAAGGGGAAGATGTATCTTCCTTAAATGGTGTTGCCTTGAGACAGGATGCAGCCTTCACTCTTAACTATCCCGCGGAATATATAGCAAATATCGATGAAATAAAGTTTCCGGCCTGGGAGCTGTTTGATATAGAAAGTTACCTGGGTTACTCAAAAAATAATTTTAATTTTTACCGCTACCGGGGTAAACGCATTATGCCTTTTCTTACAAGCAGAGGATGCCCTTTAAATTGCAGGTTTTGTGCCTCGGCTTTCGGTAAAAATCTGCGGTATCGCAGTATCGAGAATATCCTGCAGGAGCTTAAGATATACCTGGGTAAGTACCGCATAGAAGGCATTGATATAGTTGATGATAACTTTTCTTTCAACACTGAAAGAGCCTTTGAGGTACTCGATGCCATCGCCGCCGAAAATATTAAGCTGGATATAGTTTTCGGAAGCGGACTTATGACCCAGCTTATGAGTAAAGAGTTTATTCATAAACTGAAGAAGGCAGGTACGACTTCCGTAATATACGGTATCGGCCCGGTTTTAGAAAAAACTCAAAACAAGCTTAATGAGCGTTTTGACGTGAACAAGGCAAAAGAGATAATAAGCCATACCGCAGGAGAAGGTATTATCAGCGAAGGGGTATTCGGTATGGGGTATCCGGGGGAAGATAAAAAAGATATAAGAAAGATATCCCGCACGGCGAGGGGTATGAAATTCGATTCGGTCACTTTTTTTAACGGCAGTCTGGGAATGCCTGCCGGAATCAGGGAGGAAGTTTTTCCTTCAGAAGAATGTCTCTCCCGGCCGACAGTGAGAAGAGAGATGGTAAGGGCTTACCTTTTATTTTATTTTTCTCCGGGCAGGATTAAGAGTATTTTTAAAATCATAAGGAGCTTTAAGCATCCTTTCAGATGCCTGACAGCAGGTTTAAGGATGGTTGCGGGTTTAAGGTTCAGAAAAGGGGGTAATGTATAATTTTTTCGACATTGTGATTATTGTGGTATAGTATAAAGAAGACTTTAAAAAAGGAGGTGCCGGAATGGATATGATGAAGAAGGCTTTGGGATTAGGTTTAGGTATGTATGTTTTGACCAGAGAAAAAGTAGAAGAAGTAGTACAGGAACTGATAAAAAAGGGCAAGCTTGCCGAGGATGAAGGAGAAAGCTTAATTGACGACCTGGTTAAACGCGGTCAGGCGGAAAAAGAAGAGATTGATAAAAAGATTTCGCAGATAGTCCGGGATACGGTGGAGAAGCTGAATCTTGCCACTAAGGATGATATAGAGGAGCTTAAGAGAGAGATAGAAAAAACCAAAGAGCAGGCATGATTTTGTTCCGGCTTAAAAAAGATATCCGGAATATCCGCAGGTTTAAGCAGATAGCGGCAGTGCTATCCAGATACGGTTTCGGGTATTTACTGGAGAAGCTGAACCTTCCCCTTAAGATGATCCGCAAGGGCAGTGATCCGGGTCTTGTTGGTTTGACCTTAGAGGTCAGGGCGCGGATGGTTTTAGAGGAGTTAGGCCCTACTTACATAAAACTCGGTCAGATGTTAAGCATGCGCCCGGATATCATACCTTACTCTTTGTGTAAGGAATTTGAAAAGCTTCAGGACGAGGTGAAGCCGGTCGAATTTGAGAAAATAAAAAAGGTACTCAGCAGTGAATTAAAAAAAGATATAGGTGAAGAGTTTGAGGAGTTCAACACCCGGTGTATTGCTTCCGCTTCCCTGGCACAGATTTATAGAGCAAGATACAGGAAGGAAAATGTGGTGGTAAAGGTTCAAAAACCGGGCATAAAAGACCTGGTTAAAAGCGACTTGGATATTATAAAAGCTGTAGTGGATTTTATAGCTGAAAGATATCCGGGCATTGAGGAGCAATTTAGCCTTAAAGAGATACTTGAAAGATTTCGTTCCTATATTTTTAAAGAACTTGATTTCACAAAAGAATCCCATAATATTTTACGCTTCCGGAAAAATTTCAAAGACAGCAAAAAGATTTATTTCCCGCGGGTTTACAAAGCCTTAACTACACAAAGAGTTCTTGTAACCGACTTGGTCGAGGGTGTTAAGGTAAACCGCATAGATGAGCTTGATGCCCGGGGCATCAACCGCAAAGAAATCGCTTCAAGAGGCGCGGAGTGTATATTAAAACAGATTTTCATTGATGGTTTTTTTCACGGTGACCCTCATCCGGGTAATATCTTTGTACTCAGCGACGGGACTATTTGCTTTCTGGATATAGGCATCGTGGGAAGGATTGATGAGGAGCTTAAATTTAAATTAGCCGATGTGCTGGCCGGGGTTGCCGAAAGAGACACGGCCCGGATAATAGAAGTTTTCCGGGATTTAGGGGCACTTGAAGACGTAGACAGAAACGTATTGGCGGTTGAACTGGATGAGCTTCTTGACACTTATTACGAGGTGCCTTTGGAAGATTTTGATTTCGGTGTTTTTTTACGAGAGCTGATGAAATTAATTTACAAACACCATATCCGGCTTCTTCCGGATTTTTTTCTGCTTTTTAAATCTTTAGTCACCATTGAAGGGGTGGGGAGGACGCT
>WJKZ01000008.1 GCA_014728785.1 Candidatus Omnitrophota bacterium | reverse complement strand
TTGTCGCTTGAGACTTGTAGCCTGAAAGCCTGAAGCTTGCGGCTTGTAGCCCGAATCTTGTATTTTTCTTAAATCAGGATTAAAATTGAAAGGTAGAAAGATACGTTTTTTAGAGAGGTAATATTTAAAGCCGGGGGTAAAAATGATATTTATTGCGGCTTTATTGGTAATTACAGGTCTCATCTTGGGGGCGATTTATTTAAAGGATATGTTTTCTTCATCCGCGCCGGGAACTTCTTTTAGCAAAGTTCCTGTTTCAGGCAGGGAGCCAGGTGCTCCTGCGCCGTTAGACTACCGCGAACTTAATTTTATAAAAAGTTCTCTAATTTCTCTTGAAGACAAAATGGTGAGTACCCAGAATTTAATTTCTGAGCTGATTGCCTCCCGGACTCCTGAAACCGGCGAGAGCCTCATCCGGAAGGGAAGGGATGAGGACTCTTTGCTTTATGAGAAGCCCCTTCAGGGTTCCGGGGAGGGAGAAATTATTAAACTGGAAAAAGAGGCAGAAGAGTTACATTCTTTGCTGAACGAATTAAGAAAAAAGGAACAGAAGGATGCATCTGTTATAAGAGACCTGAAAGAAGAAAGAAGGATTCTCCTGAGAGACATAAAGAGTTTACAGGAGCAGTTAAAAAAGTTCGGTTTAGCCTTAAAGAGATCCCGTGAGACCGAACAGCGGTTGAAGAAAGAGATTCGTGATCAGCAACTTATAAATTCGGATATGGAAAAGAAGGTCCAGCACCTGAGAGAAAGAAATCAGGAATTAAGCGACGGGCTCAACTACGAGGTAAATAATTAATCCGCTTCCCATTTTTTCCCTACCTTAAATAACATTCGAAAACGTTTACAATTAGAGCCACTTTAGGTATTGATTCCCTCACCTCATAGTAATAAGATATTTTTGCTATAGAGGAAAGGAGGTGTAAAAATGGTCACTAAAATATTCCGCATACTCAGTAATTCCGATGAATTTCTTTCTGCTGAAGTAGTAGGAGAAGCATTGCTGAAACATGTAACCTTAGCCGGAGGAAATCCGAAAGCTTATTTCGCCGTAGCAGAACGCAGCGAAGAACCGGTAAACCAGGCTATAGAGCAAAAATGATTTTATAACCGGAGAGTAAAGATATTTCCCGGTTGGTTAAAAAAATTTTTATAGTACCGGCTTAAACTTAAGCCGGTATTTTCATACTTTTTAGTGTCCCGCGAGTTAGCTATTTTATATCACCGTGTTATAATATGAATTAATCTGCGGTGCAATTATGTTTTTCAGAATAAAGATTAAACTGTTAAAATTCCTAAAAATCATAGCCGGCAGGAAACCTTTTTCCGAAATAGCCGGTTTTTTTAATTTGAAAACCGCTGATGAAATATGCAAAGATTTAATAAAAATATATGCTCCCGGTAAATCTTTTCTTGATTTAGGCTGCATGTGGAGAGTGGAGGGGTTGTTTTCTTTTTTTGCCGAAGAATGCGGGGCAAAAGATGTAACGGCTGTGGATATTTCTCTCCCGACCGAAAATTTCAGGAAAAAGACGAAGGAGAGAGGTTCAAAAATAAATTTTTTCCGGGGTGATATAAATTCGGAAGAGACACTTGAATCTATAGGCTGCCGGGATGTTGTATTTTGTTCGGGCCTGCTTTATCACATGCCCGAACCGCTTTTTTTTCTCAGGAGTCTGCGTAAAATATGCAGGGACACTCTCATACTGGGAAGTATGGTAATACCTGAGATAAATTCAATAAAAAACTCGGCTGTCTTCTATCCCTTTCTGGATAAAAAATACAAAAATATGTGGTCGCTGAGGCAGCGCCAGGTTGGGATAAAGGAAGATTTCACTTTTACTGACAAATATGCTAACTGGTTTTGGGGTTTGTCGCCCAGCTGTATAATATCTTTGCTTAAATGCGCAGGGTTTAAGCTCGAGAAGAAAATAGTCAGACCGTTTCATGCTTTTTTTGTGTGCAGACCCGTAGAAGATATACTGGAGTTTTAAGGGAAAAGCTGAGGGGTGCGTTAGGGGTTATCTGAATTTAACTTTTTCTTTAGACGGAGTCATTTTTGCTTTAAAAAGGACTGTAAG
>WJKZ01000065.1 GCA_014728785.1 Candidatus Omnitrophota bacterium | reverse complement strand
TGCCTAAGACTTTAGGTTTACACCTAAAACCGCATTACGAAAAAGAAAAAACTATGTTCGAAGCTATAATTTCTGGGGCAAATTCAGGGGTCAGGATGATAGTAGGTATAGTAGCTCTTTTAATAGCGGTTTTAGGTTTTGTTGCCTTACTGGACTTGGTGCTTTCAGGCCTGGGAGAGGAGTTCAACTCTTTAACCGGTATAAGTTTTGACTGGACATTAAAAGCAATCCTGGGCTATCTATTTTACCCCTTTGCTTTAATTATAGGGGTACCTCCCCAGGATTCGATGGAGGTAGCAAAACTTATAGGGGAGAGGTTGGTTGTGACTGAGGTGGTTGCTTATAAAGATTTAGCTTTATTGCTCAAAAGTGGTGTTTTTCAGTACAGGCGTTCGCCAGTTATAGCGGCTTATGCTTTGTGCGGCTTTGCTCATCTTGCTTCTATGTCTATTTTTGTAGGCGGAATTTCTGCCCTGGCTCCGAAAAGGACCTCTGTCTTGGCCCGGGTGGCTTTCAGAGCCCTTGTAGCGGCAACTCTGGCCTGTCTTCTTACTGCCTGTGTTGCCGGGATATTTTTTTGTGAAAATTCTGTATTGCTGGGAAACCTTTGAAAATTTATCAGAAATTGTGTTAAAATTTCTTAAAGGTTTTTATGGGCCGTGATAATTTTTTGGAAAGAACCCTGCTGTTAGGTTTTATTTTATTAATCGGTATCTCAATGCCGGTATTTCCGGAAAGGAGTTACTCTGTTATGAGAAAGGAGATGGTTGATAAGCAAATTATTAAGCGGGGTATAAAGAATGAGAGAGTGATTGAGGCAATCCGTAAGGTTCCGCGCCATAAATTCGTACCTGACCATTACAAAGCAGTCGCTTATACTGATGGCCCCCTTCCCATAGGCGAGGGCCAGACTATATCACAACCTTATGTTGTAGCCTTGATGACAGAACTTCTTAACTTACAGGGAGATGAGAAGGTATTAGAAATTGGTACCGGAAGCGGCTACCAGGCTGCTGTACTTGCAGAATTAGCAGATAAGGTTTATACGGTAGAAATTATAAAAGAGCTGGCCGAGAAAGCTAAAAGTAAACTCAAGAACCTGGGATATAAAAACGTAAAAGTAAAGTATGGAGACGGTTTCAAAGGGTGGGAAGAGTATGCTCCTTTTGATGCTATAATAGTTACTTGTGCGCCTAAAGATATTCCCGGGGAATTAGTAAAACAGCTTAAAGAGGGGGGTGGCATGGTTATCCCCGTCGGCAGATTATCTCAGGAGTTGAAATTGGTAACCAAAAAAGACGGCAAGGTCCGGGTTGAAGATATAATACCGGTCAGGTTTGTTCCTATGACCGGCGGAAAAGAGAAATGAAATTAGATTTATTTTTAAACAAGATAGTATTGAGCAGAAGGCCGTCTTCCTTATTCATCCTTATTGTTTTTACATTATTATTGTATATCCTGGCTTTGAATGTAGTTAGTATTTATCCCCAGCGGGGAATAGCTTCCTGGTATGGAAAAGACCTCAAGGGTAAAAAAACTGCAAGCGGGGAGCCTTTTGATCCGGAGAAGCTGACTGCTGCGCATAAGAGGCTTCCTTTCGGTACTAAGGTAAAGGTTACTAATCTGAACAACGACAAGAGCGTGGTAGTTATTGTTACCGATAGAGGACCTTTTGTAAGAGGCAGGATAATCGATTTATCTAAAGGCGCGGCTAAAGAAATAAATATGTTGAGAGACGGTATAGCACCTGTTGAGATAGACCTTATAGATAAATAGATTTTTTGTACTTCTCTTCATATGTCCTCAAGGCTTAATCGCAAACCTCCTCAGGCGGGTTTTAGGAGGTAGAATAAAGTCAGGCAAAAGGCGAATTAGCCAATACAAAAACCCAGAGCATTGTGCGAAGATAAAAGAACTTTTAACCGGAGGATGAACCGCCCAAAAGGAGGAGGGAAATGAAGCTGTATTTAATGCAGCACGGACTCAGCTTATCCAAAGAAGAAGACCCTAAGAGACCTTTAAGCCGGGCGGGCGTAGAAGATACCCAAGCAATGGGACGGTTTCTTAAGTCTAAACACATAAAGATAGAAAAAGTCTGGCACAGCCCGAAACTGCGCTCTTTTGAGAGCGCCGGAATAATTGCAGATTGTCTGGGTGGGGTGAGCCTTGAGGGAAGAGAGGATATAAAACCGGCTGATCCGGTCAAAGATTTTCCCGAACTGATTATGAATTTAGGCAAAGAAATTATGGTAGCAGGCCATCTTCCTTTTCTGGATAAGCTGGCTTCACTCTTGCTTTCGCCAAGAGAGGATTCAGGTATTATCAAATTCACAAACTCAGCAATAGCCTGTTTTGATTACGGGGAAAAATGGAGGGTAGAATGGATTTTAACTCCTGCTCTATTACCCTAACAGCAATGAAGGAGGTCTTATGCAGGTACCTTTAAGGTTAACTTTCAGAGGCATGGAGGGTTCTCCGAACTTACGGGAGGAGATAGAATCACATGTCTCAAAGCTGGAGAGGTTTTGTGACCACATAATAAGCTGTTCGGTTGTGATAGAAAAAGACCAGAAATATCAGGAGAGAGGCAGCCCCTACCGGGTAAGGATAACTATGAATATACCCCCCGGCCATGAGATAGTAGTAAGAAAAGAGCCGGCTCAAGGCAATCTTCATGATCCCCTGACTTTGACTTTGAATGATGCTTTTGAAGCCGCAGAGAGGCAATTAAAAGAATTAACGGAAAAACAGCACGGAGAGGTCAAAAGTCATCCTCAGAGAAAAATAAATGCTTATGTTTCCAAGGTCTTTAAAGATAAAGGTTACGGATTTTTGCGCAATGAGAGGGGTGAAGAGGTCTATTTTCACAAAAACAGTGTACTTCATAATAATTTCAAACGTTTATCTAAAGGTTGCGGCGTACATTATATAGAGGAAATAGGAGAAAAGGGACCTCAGGCGAGCACAGTCCGTCTGATTGATAAGCCGAGTTACGGGATTTAATATATTACGTTGTCTTTATCCGAAGGTAAATCGATAAAGTTTTTGAGTGCCGGTTAAAGCAGGGAGCATAAAACTGCCATTCACACATCCTTTTTCGAGGATGAGCCGGCTGGCATGGTCCGGGAGTTAAGCGGACCGGTGTAGCCGGTTGTGCTCCCTTTATAATAAAGGAGGTATTATGTTGTTGGGAATTATATTTATAGCAGGGGGTTTGTTGATTGCGATATTTCCTCAAATACTTTCTCTGATAGTCGCTTTTTTTCTAATATTTTTGGGTATTTCTGTAATGTATATGGGTTATTATTACAGGAGGAATGCACGTAAATTTGACGACCCCTTTATAGATTTTTTCTTCCGTTTATAAAAACACGACTATGAACAATACCGGCAAGCCCTTAAGCGAAGGGATTTTATTTACTGATTTGTATCAGTTAACGATGGCCCAGCTTTATTATTACAAGGGCTTACATGAAAAAGAGGCACAGTTCGACTATTTCTTCCGTAACTACCCTTCTTATGATTCTCAAGGTTCAAAAGCGGGATATTGTGTAAATGCAGGTTTAGACTGGCTTCTTGAGTGGATGGGGCAATCCCGTTTCGGAGAAAAGGAAATTTCCTATTTAGAGAAACAAAAAGGCCGTAACAAAAAACCCCTTTTTAAGAAGGAATTTCTTAAATGGCTGGGGAGAAAAGGAGATTTTAGTTCGGTCAGCTTAAAAGCTATTCCTGAAGGAAGAGTCGTTCATCCTAATGTGCCGTTACTTACAAGCCGGGGACCTCTGGCAATAGTTCAGATTTTAGAATCATCTCTGCTTAATCATCTCAACTTTCAGACTCTTATAGCTACCAAAGCTTCAAGGATAAAAGAGGCGGCTTCAGGAGGTATGGTTATAGATTTTGGTATGAGAAGGGCTCAAGGAAAAGGTGCCATAAGCGGTGCAAGAGCCGCTTTGATAGGCGGTGTTGATTTCAGCTCCAATGCAGGTATCTCTTATTCTGTGGGGTTTCCTCCCAAAGGGACTCATGCTCACAGTATGGTTCAGGCATTTATGGCCCTGGGTGCGGGGGAGTTAGCTGCATTTAAGGCATATTCAGAAGTTTATCCCGACGATTGCCTGCTTCTTGTAGATACAATTGATACCTTAGGAAGCGGAATACCTAACGCCATAAAAGTTTTTGAAAGACTTAAGGCTAAAGGCCACAAGCCCTTAGGGGTCAGGCTTGATTCGGGGGACCTGGCTTATTTAAGCATCCAGGCCGCAAAGATGCTGAACAAGGCAGGATTTAAAGATACCTCCATTGTTTTATCTAATAAGCTCGATGAGGTGGTTATCTGGCAGATATTGAGTCAGATAAGAAAGGAATCTTCTAAATACGGAGTCGATGCCGACTCCCTGATTAAAAGATTGGTTTACGGGGTAGGTACAAAACTTATCACCTCCGGCGGCGATGCCGCCTTGGACGGTGTCTATAAATTGACTGCCCTGAAAGAGGGAGGCGAATGGAAGCCGGCGATTAAGCTTTCAGAGACCCCGGCAAAAATTATAAATCCGGGGTTTAAAAAAGTATGGCGTATTTATGACAAACGCGACAAAGCGGTGGCGGATTTGCTAAGCTTAGATGGTGAGGATATTATAAAGGATAATGACCTGATGTTGCATCATCCGGTCAATCCGGGGATGAAGCGTCTATTAAGGAAAGAAGATATATCAGGGATAGAGCCTTTGCTGATAGACGTTTTAAAGGAAGGAAAAAGAGTAAAAGAAGGACCTACCGTAGCCGATATACGCAAAGCCAGGGAAAAAGATATAGAAAGACTTGATACCGGGATAAAACGCTTACTGAATCCTCATATCTATCATGTTTCCTTATCGGAAAAATTGTGGAGTTTGAAGCAAAACCTGATTAACTCCCAGAAAAGTTAATTCCCTTCTTCCTTCTTTCCTCGTCCTTCTGCGATTAGGCATCGGCATCGGTTTGGTCACAAGCTTCAGGCTTTCAGGCTACAAGTCTCAAGCGGCAAGCAGCTATGAGCCAAGAGCAATGAGCTGTCATCTTCCCTCATTCCTCACCTGTTTTCTGTAGACTATATTCCGTTAGTAGAAATAAGTCAAAGAAAAGAAGAAGCGGGTAATTGATAAATAAGAAGATAATTCTTAAAATTTTACTATAGACTGACAATGAGGAGTTACAAATGGAAGAGAAAAGAGTACGTATTACAATTTCAGGTATAGTTCAGGGAGTGGGTTTCAGGTTCAGCGCTCTCCAGGAAGCCAGGTCTTTAGCCATCAAAGGGTGGGTGAGAAATAGAGCCGATGGTAGGGTAGAGGTGATAGCAGAGGGTGATCCCGGCGGGGTCGATGCTATGATAGATTGGTGCAGGCAGGGGCCGGCTATGGCCAGAGTCCAAGACGCAGAAGTGGAACCACTGGAGTTTTCTCTCGGAGTTGGTGAGTTTTCGATAAAACATTAAGACGGGAGTAGTTTTTAATCAATAATGAAAGGCAAGTCTCTAAATACGAGAGGGCTGTTGTGGGTTTTGACAATAGCAGCTTTGATTTATTACCTGTTTATGGGCGCTTATCCAGCTAATCGTCTTGATATCTCTTATACTAAATTCAAGAATCAACTTAAGACAGGGAATGTAAAAAATATTACTTTCCGGGCGAACCGCATTGACGGTGAATTCAAAAGTGATTATATGCCGCCTGGAAAAGATACGCCTTATTCTTATTTTACTACCGTAAAGCCTAACGCCTTATCCGACGAAGATTTAGGTGAGCTGCTCGCTGAGCAGAATGTGGCAGTGACGGCGGTAGAAAGTAATAATAGCTGGTTGTGGTATCTTTTGATAATCCTTTTGCCCTGGGTGTTGATTATCGGCTATTTCAGTTACGCCGGAAAGAAAATGCAGGGAAAAATGAAGGGTAAGGGTCCGGCCGGTTTTTTTGGAAGCGGGCAGTCCGGTGCAAGGTTGTATAAACCCGAAAAAAACAGAGTTACCTATAAGGACGTGGCGGGGCTTGAGAAGACCAAAAAGAACCTGGAAGAAATTATTGAATATTTAAAGAACCCAAAAAAATTCATAGAGCTGGGAGCGACTATTCCCAAAGGGGTTCTTTTGCTGGGACCTCCCGGTTGCGGAAAAACACTCCTGGCAAAAGCTACAGCCGGCGAGGCCAATATCCCCTTTTATATAATAAGCGGCTCGGAGTTTATAGAGTTATTTGTAGGAGTAGGAGCCTCACGGGTAAGAAATTTATTTAAACAGGCGAAGAAAACCGCCCCGGCAATAATTTTTATCGATGAGATAGATTCAATCGGGAGAACACGCGGAGCAGGCTTGGGAGGAGGACATGATGAAAGAGAACAGACACTCAATCAGATACTTTCTGAGATGGATGGTTTTGAACCCCACGAATCCGTAGTTGTTCTGGCTGCGACCAACAGGCCTGATGTCCTTGACCCTGCCTTAACCCGGCCGGGAAGGTTTGATAGGCAAATAATACTGGAGATGCCCAAAAAAAGCGCACGTAAAAAGATACTTCAAATTCATACCCAGAAGATTCCACTTTCTGATGATGTAGATTTAGAAAATTTAGCTTCCCGAACAGTAGGATTTTCCGGGGCGGACTTAAAAAACTTGGTAAATGAAGCTGCTCTTTTAGCGGGCAGAGAGGATAAAAAAAGAGTAAATGCAGAAGATTTCGATAAGGCAAGAGATAAAATCATACTTGGAACCGAAAGAGAAGAAGCTATAGATGAAAGAGAAAAGAGGCTTATAG
>WJKZ01000064.1 GCA_014728785.1 Candidatus Omnitrophota bacterium | reverse complement strand
GTACTACATTTGTGCTCAAGTAAATCTTTTGCCTCATCGCCTAAAATCTCTCTGATTCTGTCACTCATTACTCCTCCTTTTATTTTTACACTTATTCTACACTTAGGAAATTAGACATATATTTTACAATTGAAAACCAAAAATGCAAAAATTATTTTATATACTTAAAGAAAGAATTTATGCTCAGGCTACACAGGCTACAGGCTTCAAGCCTCAAGCTGCAGGTTACAAATCACAAACAAATGAACCGAAACCTAAGACGAAGCCGGCTTACGATACTCAGGCGAAAACTAAACCTAAACCAAAGACAAATTTAACTCAATTTTCTATAAAACATGAGCTAAGAGCAATGAGCCATGAGCCATATCAGCTATGAGCCAAGAGCTACGAGCAACGAGCTATGAGTCAGTGGTTTCTTTTACAATTTATTAAAAATCGAGATTTTTCCGCTGCCGGTTAAAATCAGGGACACACAGACCCCCAGGATTAAAAAGGGGTATTCAAATCCTCCGTTCATGGCAAAAAAACCGTCGGAGCCATGGACTTTCCATATAGCCACCAACATTACCAATGCAATACCCAAAGCGCTCAGGCGGGGTAAAATTCCCAAAATAAGAAAAGCTCCTCCCAGAGTCTCTATAATTGATGCTATCCAAGCCCAGAGCAAAGGCGGATTAAAATTTAATGAACCGAGCATTGAAGTAAATCCCTGGCTAATTCCTCCGCCGAATATTTTATGCAGGCCGTGAGCTAAAAAAACTATTCCCAGAAAAACCCTCAAAATCAGCAAAGCCCAGTCGATTACTTTTACCTCTTTCATACTCCCCTCCTTTTTTTTAACAACCACTTAACAAGTTAATGAGTAAACAAGTTAATGTGTATATGGGTTTATGAGTAGGTGTGTGTATAGATAAATGGTTTAGGGGTAAACGAGCATATGTGTTGATGGGTGGATATATACATATCTACTCATCTACCCTTCTACTCTTTCACACTCATTCACCCGGCAACCTGCTACCGCATAAAGTTTCCTGATCATTTACTATTTATCAAATCAGCAAATATTCCTGCTTTATTACCTAAAGCGTGAGAGCGGTATATACACATAAGATAATGGAGAAAGGTAGCAAGTTTTCCACGTGTGTTAAAGCCCATCACCCTGCCACAGGATTTATTGTTAGCCATTGGTACTATAAAACCTAAATCTCTCGGTCGGTACTTTTTCAAAGGTATACCAAAAACACTCCTTACTGTATTTTCTCCGGCCAAATGCCCTTGGGCAATTGAAAACTGAACTGCCATCCTCAAAGGCCTTTCCCGTCTGTGCGAAAAAGAAGCTACATCTCCGGCAGCAAAACAGTTTGATTTTATCCTCAAACTTTCATCTACTTTTAATCTCCCCTGTTTATCTTTCTCCAGGGGAAGGTTATATATGAAATCGGTGGTTTTTACCCCTGCTGTCCAGACAAGCATGGCTTTGGAATAAACTCTGCCGCCTGATAGGTGTATCGAATTTTCCTCTACTTTCTCCACCATAGAATGCGTAAGCACTTCTATATCAAGATTCTTAAGATTCTCCAAAGTATAATCCCTCATCCATTCCGGAAGCTGTCCCAGAATATTTTTTCCTTTTTCGACAATTATAATTTTTTTATTTTTCTTGCGGGTATTAAAAAAACGCTTGAGATTAGTCGTTATCTCTATGCCTGTGTAGCCTCCGCCGGATATAATAAATGAATCAAAATCATCTTTTTCCAAAGCGGCCCGCATCTTTATGAGGCTTTCAACACTGTCGAGTGTATAGCTTGATTGCTTAATATCTTTGTTACCGTAAAAATTAGTTTCCGAACCATTAGCGAGTATGATGTAATCATAAGTGAAAGAATCCCCTGCTGTATAGACGACATTTTTATCCAGATTAACCGACACCACCTCATCTTTTATAAACTTTACGCCTTTTTTGCGGCTGAGATATTCTAAATCAAACTCTAAAAAATCCGGTTTTATCTTTCTACCGATGATATCGGGCAGCAAAGGGAGAAAATTAGACTTATCCCTTTTATCTATAAGGATAAGGTTAAAATCCTTCCTTAGACGGTTAATGCGACTAAGTACACTTAAACCGGCAAAGCCGGCACCGACTATAACAACTTTTTTCATAGTAATACTTTGTCTACAATAAGGATAAGACTTGCCAGGGCCTGAATACCAATTGTTATTTTTGAAGAGGTGATAAGTAAATCTTTATTGCTATAGTTGTATTTTATCATAAGGGCAGCTCTTATCAAAGGCCAAAGCAAAAGGAAGGAAAATACAGAAATTACCCCTAAATACCCCCTATATATATTAACAATTATGGAAAAGAATGCACAAGCCTCAAGCAGGATATACAAAATGAATGATTTCTCAGGGCCTACTGCAACCACCCAGGTTTTTTTACCGCAGGAGGAATCACTTGAGCAATCCGGTACTTCGTTGGAAAAGAGAATCGCAGTAGTAAAAAAGCCGAAAGGCAAAGAAAGAAGAAAACTTTTGACATCAGGAAATACTCCTGTTTGAATAAAATACCCCCCCATCACAAGAGCCGGTCCGAAAAGGAGAAAAATTATCAACTCTCCGAGGTAATGATAAGAAAACTGAAAAGGCTTATGAGAGTAACTGAAACCCAGAAACAGGATTATGATAAGAAAAAGTATAGCCGACCATTCACGGATAAGGAAGCTTAACGCAGTTACCGACAAGAATGCCAGGACAAAGAGCAATATACTGCTTTTTAAATAAAAACTCTCGCTAAGGACCGATTCCTGAATAAGTTTAGAACCTCCAAAATAACCGTAAAATTTCCTGTCTTTCCAGTCAACACCCGACTTTGAATCAGAATAATCATTCATAAGGTTAGCTCCCAGATGCATAGCAAGAACCGCTATGCACCCTAAGAGAAAAGGAATGAGTTTAATATCATCTCCGGCAGCCAGAGAACCGAATACAAAGGGAAGAATACTGCCGAAACAAAAGGCAACCTCAAAGCCCGGCTGAAAATCTGGAATTTAGCCTTCATGCTACTCATTTCTTCTCTATTTTAGTTGCCCGTCAGTTTATTCTATGCTAACATAAAATCGTGTTTTACAAAATAAAAAATAAAATAGACGCTGAGTTAAGTAGATTCCTCGTATGTATTGAAAAAACCTACCGTCTCAAGAAGATTTCTCCCCTCCTTTACGGCAGCATCAGGGACTTTGTCTTAAGGAAGGGTAAAAGAATAAGGCCGATACTCTTTTTAACCGGTTATCTTGGTTATTCTGATAAACCGGCCCCGAATATCTATACCAGTGCTCTGGCTATAGAGCTGCTCCATGATTTTATGCTGGTACACGACGACATAATAGATAAATCCGCAACCCGGCGGGGCAAATTAGCCATGCATACTTTACTTAATAAGAAAATCCGGAAAAACAAAGATATAAAATTCAGCGGCGAGGACCTGGCTATAATAACCGGTGACGTAATGTATGCGATGGCAATTGAGGCCTTCCTTGCAGTGAAAGAAGAACCTCTGCGCAAAGAGAAAGCTCTAAGGAATTTTATAAAGGCAGCCGTACATACCGGCTGCGGGGAATTCGTTGAGCTTTTAGCCGGGACAAAGAATATCGATAAAATTTCTCAGGCTGAAATATTAAAAATTTATGATTATAAGACCGGTCAATATACTTTCTCCACCCCTCTTTCCTCAGGTGCTATTTTAGCCGGAGCCTCCAGTGAGGAAATAAATAAGCTCAGCCGGCTGGGCATATACCTGGGAAGAGCCTTTCAGATAAAGGATGACTTGCTGGGTATGTTTGCCGAAGAAAGAAAGATTGGAAAACCTACTATCTCAGATTTACAGGAAGCAAAAAAAACGCTGCTTATATGGCATTGTTACAAAAATGCGGGCGGGAAAGATAAAAAAATCATAAAAAAAATTCTCTCCAAGAAAAAAGTGGAAAAAAAAGACCTCCTCGGAATGAGAAAAATAATGCAGGAATCGGGCAGCGTAGATTACGCGAATAAAAAGATAAAAGACCTTGTAAGGAGTGCCGAAAAAATATCTTCAAGTCTTAAAATAAAACCTCTATTTAAAAAGTTTCTTAAAGAATACCCTCAAAAGCTCCTCTGATGATTCGGATAAATCTCACTTATCGGGCTTACCCGGACATATAAATTTGCATTTTCTTGTCTTTATGTCTGAAACCAGAGGATTTTTGGCATCAATACTTGAGGCTTCCTCCATTAACTCACTATACCTCTCTTCATCCCCTTTTGTTTTATAAACTTGGGCAAGCCTGACATAGGCATCTACAAAATAAGGGTCTGCTTCTATTGCCTTTTTTAAGTTTTTCTCGGCTCTGTCAAGGTCACGGCCGAAGGCTTCCGGAACCAGAAGATAATATGTCCCCATACCGAAATAAACTATCGCGGAATCCGGCTTAAGGCTTTGGGCTTTTTTCAAATATGGCAAAATCAGCCTTCCGTTTACTATTTTTGATACAGGACCTCCGTAATGAGCAATCATACCTTTCGAGCCGGCAAAAAGCCCGTGCGCCCTTACATAGTTACTTAAATCGACCTCGTTTTTATCCTGTTTTATAACCTTGTATGCAAGTTTGGCTGTCTCATCAAACTCACCCTGCAAAAATTTAAGATAAGCAAGACTGTTATAGGCGGGCCAAAATTGGGGGGATGCTTTTATTATCTCATTAAGCAATCTTTCACAAACTTCACAATCATACCGGCGTCGCAGTGCTTCAGCTACTCCCCACTGAGCGGGAATGCTTGATATGTCGATATCGAGAATTTTCCTGAAAGTCTCCTCCGCTTCCTCATCCTGGTGAAGATTAAGATATACCAAACCCAGCAAATAGAGATTTTCGATAGAGTCAGGATGCGAAGACACTTTTGTTTTTGCCTCTTGTAGAGAAATTTGCTCTGCTTCCTCGTGCAGCTTAATCCAATCCAGGGCGAAAATCGGAAAACATAAAGTTAAACTTAAAATCCCCCCCAGAAAAAACAACAACAATTTCATATACTTTTCCTCCTTAATTTGTTTTTCCTTTTTAGATATTCATACAAACCGACATTGACAGCCAGGAGCATAAACGAATAAAAAAAATCTTCTGCCGGTATATTAAGAAACCTCAAACCTAATATATCCTGCGGATTATACCAAACAACAGGACCTTCATCTACTACTTTAAGGCCGTTGGTCAAAAGACCGTTCACTGCCAGAAAAGGTATCAAACTTACCGCATACATCTCGTAAAAATAGCCCAGCCAGTAAGGTTTTATTAAGAGTGCAATCAGGAGCAGCAAAAACAAAAAGGAAAAATTCAAAAAAGTGTAAACTTTATCCGTATTAAATATCGCGATGATAAAACAAAAAACCGCTAAAACGGAAGTGAGCCTGAAAGATAATAAATCCGGGATACTTTTCTTGTGGAAATATTTTATAACCTCGTAAATAAAAATACAGGAAAAGGGTATGAATATGAAAAAGATTATCTCCTCTATCGGAAGATGAAAAAAATATATACCCGTTAAGTATTCGGCATTAAATCCCCAGACACCCGATACGGTAAAGAAATAATCCCAGATGAGAAATAATAAACCCGTAATAGAAGCTGCCCCAAATACATACTTCCATTTTGAGAAAAAACGGACCCTCTTCTCAAAAGAAAACAAAACCGGTACAAGAACGCTGAAAAAATCAATCAAAAGATATGTATACATATGTCATTAATTTACATTAATTTCCTGTTTTGGCAATGCTTAAGTTAATGGGGATATGGTGTATGTGTAGATGAGTAAATGTGTATATAGGTTGATGAGTATCGTGCTTCATCCCTCATCTCTCTTCCCTCTCCCTTCGTCTCTCGTCTGTCTTCTTTAGACTATGAGCTATGAGCAATGAGCCATATCAGCTATGAGCTATCAACTACGAGTCATGAGTCGTAACCTATAAATTTTCTGGTCTAATTTATTTTTGTATGATATAGTTTTACTATGTTGGAAGACAGGATATATCAAGATTACGTAGCTGCCTTGAAAGCAAAAGATAAGGATAAGTCTCAATTCTTAAGTTTCTTGAGGTCTGAGCTAAAGAACCGGGCCATAGAACTTAAAGAGAAGAACCTCAAAGATTCCGATGTTATTGCTGTCTTAAAGAAGCAGAAAAAACGCCTTCAGGATTCAAAAGAAAGTGCGGTTTCTTCAGGCAGGCAGGAGTTAATAGACAATGCAAATGCAGAAATCGCACTGATTGAAAACTATCTTCCCAAACCTTTAAGTGAGGAAGAGTTAGCTTCTCTGGTGGATGAGGTTATAAAAGATACTCAGGCCTCTTCCATGAAGGATATGAGCAGGGTTATGAAAGAAGTCCTGGCTAAATCCGAAGGCAGAGCCGATTCGCGAAAAACAAGCGAGTTGGTAAAAATGAGACTTTCCTGAATATTGTTTAGCTCTAAAAATGAAAACAAAAGTAAGTGTAGTAGGGGCCGGAGTAGGGGGTTTAGCTACTGCCTTAAGGCTTGCTAATCTGGGATACCAGGTTTCTGTATATGAGAAGTTGTCCCGTTGCGGCGGCAGAGCAAATATTATAGAAGAAGCAGGATTTAAAATCGATACGGGGCCGTCTTTTGTCCTGATGCCGGATTTATTTAGTGAGGTATTTTCATCTGTCGGAGAAGACATAAATTCACACCTTAAATTAAAAGCCCTGGATACCAGCTATAAAATATTTTACCCCGACTCAACCACCCTTAGTATATTCAGGGATTCAGAAAAGACAAAAGAAGAACTTGAAAAAATAGAGCCCGGAAGCAGTAAAGCTTATGAATATTTTCTTGCCGAGACTGCCGATTATTACAAAACGGTTAAACCGCTTCTTTACCAGTGCTTTACCTCATCCCAACTGCTTAATCCTAAATACTGGAAGCTGCTGGTCAAACTCAACCCTTTCAAGACCTATTGGCAGATAGCTAAAAAATACTTTAAGTCCGATAAAATATGTTATGCTTTTACCTTTGAGGCAATGTTTATCGGGGTCTCACCCTTCAATACCCCTTCTTTTTACAGTATAATTACTTACGCCGACCATATTCAGAAAATTCATCATCCTGTGGGGGGGATGTATACAATACCTACGGCTTTAGAAAATCTTTGCCGGCAAAAAGGGGTTAGCTTTAATTATAACTGTCCGGTGAGGAAAATAATTAAAAGAAAAGATGGTTTAGCTTTACATACCGAAAGTGAAAGCATAAATACCGATAAGGTAGTTATAAATGCCGATTACTCTTTCGCCCGGTCCCAGCTTTTAGGCGACAAAATTCCCGATTACCGTTATTCCTGCTCGGTTTATCTTATCTATCTGGGTTTAAACAAAAAAGTAGATAATTTAGAGCACCATAACCTATTTTTCTCAAGTGATTTAAGGAAAAACCTTAAACAGATTTTTAAAAGTGACGAAGTGCCCAGGGACCCTTCCTTTTATATTCACGTACCTACTGTAACCGATTCTTCTCTTGCGCCTGAAGGAAAAGAAATAGTTTATATATTAATTCCTGTTCCCAATCTTAAAAATAACCCTGAAAGGAAATTTGCCCCTTACGCAGAGGGGTTAAGGGGCTTTGTCTTTGATAAAGTAAAAAAACAAACTGGAGTGGATTTATCGGACTTTATCGAATTCGAACAGAGTTTTTACCCCGGAGATTTTAAAGAGCGTTATAATATAAAACATTGTGCCACTTTTGGCCTGGCTCATACCCTGTACCAAAGCGCTTTCTTCAGGCCCCCTAATTTATACGAGAAAAATAAAAATATTTATTTTGTCGGTGCAAGCACCCAACCCGGAGGAGGGCTTCCTCCGGTTATAGCAAGCTCAAAGATAGTGTCCGACGCCATAGCCGCCGGCGAAAGATGATTTTTATTCCTCACACTGTACGTTAACCTTCACGTCTTTAAGCTTGGCGGTCCCATTTTTTTTATTCTTTTCACTGTATTCTTTATTGTCTCCTGAGGGGTTGAGGCTCCGGCGGTAACACATACACTGTCAATTCCCTTAAACCATTCTTTCCGGAGCTGTTTTTCGTTTCTGATCCAGTAGGTATTTTTATTAAGGGAGCCGGCTATCTCATAAAGTCTTTTAGTATTTGCGCTCGCCTTAGACCCTATTACTATAACCAAATCATTTAATTTAGGAAGGCGGCGTATTTCTTTTTGTTTCTGGCGGGTCGGCTCACAAATTGTATTGAAAAATTTCATGTCATCTATAAGCCTTTTTAAAGCTTTAACGGACCGGGCGGTTTTTTCCAGGTTTTGGGTAGACTGGACAACTACCGCAGCTTTTTTGATTCGCTTCAATTTATCCAGCGGCAATGTCCCTTCGTTTTCGATAATCAGTGCATTCTTTTTTAACTGTCCGACTATACCTTTTACTTCGTCATGCAATTTGTCTCCGATTATTATAATTTTATAACCCTTCTCCTCCATTTCTTTAGCTATTTTATGGATTTCTTTTACCATCGGACAGGTCGCGTCGATTATTTTATAACCCAGTCTTTCTGCTTCTTTATAGACCTTAAGAGAAGTGCCGTGAGCTCTGATAAGG
>WJKZ01000007.1 GCA_014728785.1 Candidatus Omnitrophota bacterium | reverse complement strand
CCTGTAAAGAAAAGCTAAAGGATACTTTGGGAGAAACTTCCTTTAATACCTGGGTTGCGCCTCTTGGGGTCCAAAAAGCAAAACAGTCATCTTTAATTTTAGAGGCCCCCGACGCCTTCTTCAAAAACTGGGTAGAAACCAATTACCTGCCCCAAATAAAAACAGTTCTGCAGCAGACGGCCAAAAAGGAGATGGAGGTAACCATAGAGGTTAACCCCAATCTTTTAAAAAGAAAAACCAATAAAATTTTTAAAACCATACAAAAGAGCTTCAGGGAAGAGCCCCAAGATTCTCTGCGTCTTAATCCAAGATTCACTTTTGATAATTTTATTGTAGGGGCTTCTAACCGCATAGCCCATGCAGCTTCTATGGCTGTTGCAAATGCGCCCGGCAAATCATATAATCCCTTATTTATTTATGGAGGAGTGGGGTTGGGTAAAACCCACATAATGCAGGCCATAGCGCATAGCATAATATCAAAAAACAACCGCACTAAGGTAAAATATACTTCCTCGGAAAAGTTTATGAATGAGTTGATTTTTTCTATACGCAACAGATCAACCGAAAAATTCCGGCAGAAATATAGAGAAATAGATGTTTTGCTTATTGATGATATTCAGTTCCTTGCCGGTAAAGAAGCAGCCCAGGAAGAGTTTTTCCACACGTTTAACTCTCTGTATGATTACCACAAACAGATAGTTATATCATCTGACAGGCCGCCGAAGGAAATTCCCCGTCTGGAGGAGAGGCTTATCTCTCGTTTTAACTGGGGATTGGTTGTCGATATCCAGCTTCCGGATTTTGAAACCAGGGTGGCTATTCTCCAGAAGAAATTAGAAAAAGACCCTATAAAGATAGAGCCGGAAGTTATTAATTTTATAGCTCAGAATATAAACACCAATATCAGAGAATTGGAAGGGGCTCTTGTAAGAATAATTGCTTATTCTTTAATCGAAAATAAACCTATCACCCTGGATATGGCTAAAGAAATACTGAAAGATATGGTAAAGGAAATATATAAAAGAATAACTCCTGCAATAGTGCTGGATGCGGTAGCGAACCATTTTGGCATAAGTCCTCAGGATCTTAAAAAAACCAAGAGAAATAAAACCTTGGTCCTGCCCAGGCAAATAGCAATGTATCTTATAAGAGAATTAACCGAATCTTCTTTGCCAGAAATCGGTGGTTTCTTTGGTGCCAAGCATCATACTACAATCCTTTATGCCTGTAAGAAAATAAAAGGCGATTTGGGTAAAAACAAGGAGACAAAAAATACAGTTGACACCCTTATGCAGGAAATTAAAAGCATTTAAACATAAGTTGTGAAATACTTTGTTTATTTTTTTATTAGTTTTGATACAATATTTAATAATTGACAGTTTCCACAATCCCTACTACAACTACTACTATTATGAAGTTTATAATTAATAAGAATGTATTAGTAGCAGCCATGCAGAAGATGCTGGGACCTACTACCACAAAGCAAAACCTTCCTGTTTTAAGTAGTGTCTTAATGTCTTGCGAAGAGAACAGGTTAAAATTAACCACCACCGATTTAGACACAACCATTATAACTTTTCAGCCCGTTAGCCCGGAAAACCCGGGGGTAGCCGTGGTTCCTATGAAGAGATTCTTTTCTTTAATTAGGGAATTACCTTCCGAAGATATTCTTGTGGAAAAGGCAAAAAATAACCTTTCAGTAAGGTGTGGAAAAGTTGAGTTTAAAATAAACACTCTTGATCCGCAGGATTTCCCCCAAATAGAGGAGGAAAAAGGCGCATCACTGATAAGACTTAATCCGCCGGAGCTGGAGGAGATGATACGGTTAACCTCGTTTTGTGTAGGTTATGAAGATGTTAATTATGTTTTAAGCGGGATACTTTTTGAGATACACGAAAACCTTATGAGAGCAGTTTCGACAGACGGTAAAAGGCTGGCTTTTGCCGAGAGGTATCTTCCGGCAAACCAGCCGGAAGTAAAAGAGAAGGTTTCTTTTATATTGCCGATAAGGGCCGTGGGAGAACTGCAAAAGCTAATAAAAGACAGAGGGGATGAAATATACATGTTTGCCGGGTAGAAAAAAATAGGATTCGATTTCAAAGATGCTCAATTTATAGCGAGACCAGTGGAGGGGGAATTTCCCAACTACTCTCAATATATACCCGGGGCAGGAAAAAACAAACTGAAGGTTAACCGACGGGATTTACTTTTTTCTTTAAGAAGAGCAGGGATTTTGTCCACTTCAGATTACCTAGGGGTTAAATTGAGTCTCAATAAAAACAGTATAGTTATATACAAAAATACCCCCCAGCTGGGAGAAATCAAAGAGGAGCTTGATTGTACTTATTCGGGGGCAAATATGGATATAGGGTTTAACCCAAATTACCTGATAGACGCGTTAAAAAACCTGGAAGACGAAGAAGTGTGTATAGATTTTTTTGGCCCCGAAAAACCGGCTGTCGTAAGGAAAGAAAATTATATATACCTTATCCTTCCTATAAAAATATAGCAGCAAATGGCCAGCCACATAAAGGAAACACTAAAGAAATTTTTTAAAAAAAAAGATGAGGAAGTAAAAAAATATGAGATAATTGGAAGAAAAATAGAGCAGATTCTGGACGAAGAAACAAAAAAATATATCCATATAAGTTCGGCTTCCGAAAAAGAGGTGGTGTTTGTCTCCGACGCCTCCAGCGCAACCTATAATTTTAATCTGAAAAAAGACGAGTTGCTTAAAGAGATAAGAAAAGAATTTCCCAAAATAAAAAATCTGAAGGTGAGGATAGAAAATGGCTAAAAAAGGAAAATACGATGCCACAACAATTCAGGTCTTAGGCGGGATTGAGGCTGTGCGCAAACGGCCCGCGATGTATATAGGAGATACTACTACCCGGGGCCTACACCATCTGGTATACGAGGTGGTAGACAATTCCATAGACGAGACGACCGCCAACTTCTGTGACAAAATAACCGTATCTATACACCCGGACAACAGCATTTCGGTGGAGGATAACGGCAGAGGGATACCGGTAGACACCCATAAAAAACTAAAAAAACCAGCCCTGGAGGTAGTACTTACAACCCTACATGCCGGGGGTAAGTTTGACCACCGGGCATATAAAGTAAGCGGAGGACTCCACGGCGTAGGTGTAAGCTGCGTTAATGCTTTAAGCGAGTGGCTTGAGGCCGAAGTAAAAAGAGACGGCAAGGTGTACCACCAGACATTTGAAAGGGGCAAGGCCAAGACCAGACTGAAAGCCATGGGAAAAGCTAAAAAGACCGGGACCAAGATAACTTTCAAGCCCGATCCCACCATATTTTCTGTACACGAGTTTTCTTTCGACATACTCTCCCAGCGCCTGAGGGAATTGGCTTTTCTAAACAAAAATGTAGAGATAGTGCTACAGGATGAGAAGAAAAACAAAGAAGCAGTATTTAAATTTAAAGGAGGGGTGGTGTCTTTTATAGAATATCTGAACCGCAACAAAAACCCTCTTCATAAAAAAATCATATATTTTTCCAAAGAAAAAGAAGGTGTTCAGGTTGAAGGCGCATTACAGTACAATGATGGTTATAAAGAAACAATCTATTCTTTTGCCAACAACATAAACACCCTTGAGGGTGGTACTCACCTTAGTGGTTTTAAAACCGCCCTTACCCGGGCCTTAAATCAATACGCTAAAAACAAAAATCTTCTTAAAAATATCAGCAGCATCTCCGGCGACGATACCAGAGAAGGAGTGTGCGCCATTATCAGCGTAAAACTACCGAATCCCCAGTTCGAAGGTCAGACAAAGACTAAGCTGGGAAACTCAGAAGCCGAGGGTTTAGTAAGCTCCATTGCTTTTGAGGCCCTAAGTTCTTTTTTTGAAGAGACACCTTCGGTTGCGAACAAAATCGTGCAAAAAGGAGTACTGGCGGCACGGGCTCGGGAGGCAGCAAGGAAGGCCAGAGAGCTAACAAGAAGAAAAGGGGCGCTGGATGCGGCTAATCTGCCGGGTAAATTGGCTGACTGTTCGGAGAAAAACCCGGAGTTCAGTGAGTTATACATTGTAGAAGGAGAGTCAGCGGGAGGTTCTGCCAAACAGGCAAGAGACAGGAGCTTTCAGGCCATACTTCCGATAAAAGGTAAAATACTAAACGTAGAAAAAGCACGTTTGGATAAAGTTTTAAGCAGTCAGGAGGTTAGAACTATAATTTCCGCCTTGGGAACCGGAGTAGGGAATGATTTTGATATTTCTAAACTCAGATATAATAAGATAATAATTATGGCAGATGCTGATGTCGACGGCTCGCACATAAGGACTTTAATCCTAACCCTTTTTTACAGACACATGCTACAGCTGATAGAAAAAGGGTGTGTTTATATCGCCCAGCCCCCTCTGTATAGGATAAAAAAGAAATCCCGGGAGGAATATATACATACTGAAAAAGAAATGAACGATATATTGCTCTCTCTGGGGACAGGCTCGGCCAGCTTACAGAAACTGGGTAAAAAAAAGAGTTCTTTTAGCCAGAAGAATTTTGAAAAGATAGTGCGTCTCCTGATAGCCATAGAGCAGCTTGAGTTGTCGCTGGAAAGAAAAGGTATTCCCTTCAGGGATTATGTAAGCAGTATCGACCAAAAAAAAGGTAAGCACCCTTCTTATAAGATATCTGTTAATCAGAAGCCGGTTTTTGTTTTGAATGAAGAAGAGCTGACTTCCTACGGTGAACTGGAAGAGCTGGATTATGTTGAAATTTATGAATCTCATGAAATAAAAAAGATTAATAGCGAGTTTATAAAATGCGGTACGTCTTTAAAAGAATACATCCCTCAGGACAAGGACATCTTTGGCCTTCTCCAGGAAGACAACAAAGAGGTGATTACCTGCAACAATCTGAAAGCAGTGCTGGGAGAGGTACGCAAACTCGCCACTAAAGGCATGAGTATACAAAGATATAAAGGGCTGGGAGAAATGAATCCCGAACAGCTATGGGAGAGCACAATGGATCCCGAAAAGCGCACCCTGGTAAGAGTATCCCTGGAAGATTCTGTCGAGGCCGACAGAGTATTTACAATTTTGATGGGGGGCCGAGCCGAGCCGCGCAGAGACTTTATCCAGTCTTACGCCCATGAAGTAAAGAATCTCGACGTATAATCAAAAAGGAAAAGGAGAGGATGGCGGAGATAATCAAAGAAAAAATAATCAAAAAATACCTCGAAGAGGAGATGAAGGATTCTTATCTCTCTTATGCCATGAGTGTAATTGTAGGACGCGCCCTTCCTGACATAAGGGACGGTCTTAAGCCGGTGCAAAGAAGGATTCTTTACTCCATGCACGAGCTACACCTGAGATATAACCAGTCTCACAAAAAATGTGCAAGGATAGTAGGAGAGACGCTGGGTAAATACCATCCTCACGGGGACCTGGCAGTTTATGACGCCCTGGTGAGAATGGCTCAGGATTTTTCACTGCGTTACCCGTTGATAGACGGTCAGGGTAATTTTGGCTCCATAGACGGAGACCCTCCCGCGGCCATGCGTTATTCCGAGGCCAGAATGGCCAGGATAAGCGACTATATACTACAGGATATAGATAAGGATACCGTTCACTTTTCCCCCAATTTTGATAACTCTCTTAAAGAGCCCGAAGTGTTGCCTTCGGTTATTCCCAACCTGTTAGTCAATGGGGCCAGCGGGATTGCGGTGGGTATGGCTACCAATATGCCTTCTCACAATCTTGCCGAAACCTGCGCAGCCATAGAGTATCTCATAGACAACCCGAGGTGTTCCATAAAAGATCTCTGTAAATACATAAAAGGCCCGGATTTCCCGACAGGCGGTATTATTTGCGGGAAAAGCGACATTTTAAATATGTATAAACACGGAAGGGGCAAGCTCACGGTGAGAGCCCGGGCAGGGGTCGAGCATGAGAAAAACAGGGACCAGATAACCATAACCGAAATACCTTATCAATTAAACAAGACTACTCTTTTAGAACAGATAGCCAATCTTATAAACACCAAAAAAATAGAAGGCATATCGGATTTAAGAGATGAGTCCGACAAGGACGGAATAAGAATAGTTATTGAGCTAAAGCGAGACGCCCAGGCCGAAATTATACTAAATCGCCTGTATAAGCACACAAGTATGGAGATGACCTTCGGGGCTATCTTTCTGGCCTTGGTTAACCGCACTCCCCAGACTCTGAATCTGAAAGAGATGCTTTTTCACCATATCCATTTCCGCAAAGAAGTTATTACACGCCGTAGCCGCTTCGAGCTGGAAAAGGCCGAAAACCGCGCGCATGTACTGGAAGGTCTAAAGACGGCGCTTAAGTTTCTGGATGAAGTAGTTAATATAATAAAAAAATCGAAAGACCCCAAAAGCGCAAAAGCGAGCCTTGAGAAAAAATTTAAATTGACCGAGATTCAATCCCAAGCAATTTTAGAAATGCAGCTACAACGGCTTTGTGCTCTGGAACGGGAAAAAATAGAGAAGGAGTATTTAGAGATTCTTAAAAAAATAGAATATTTGAAAACAATACTTGCCTCGGAGAAAAAACAGGAGGAGCTGATAAAAGAGGAGCTCCGGGAAATCAAAGATAAATTTTCAGATCCCCGCCGGACTGATATAGTAGCCCAGAAGGAAGAGATAGAAGTAGAGGACTTAATAGTGGAAGAAGACATGGTTATTACCATAAGTAATATGGGTTATATTAAGCGGATGCCCTTAAGTAATTACCGGCAGCAACGCAGGGGAGGGCGGGGCGTTTCGGCGATGGCCACTTCCGAGAAAGATTTTGTAGAACACCTTTTTGTGGCTTCAAGCAAAGACACCCTCCTTATTTTTACCGACGAAGGAAAGGTATACCCTCTTAAAACCTATGAAGTACCTCAAGGGTCCAGGACTTCAAAAGGGAGGGCCATTGTCAATGTTTTAAATCTGAACAGCGGGGTCAGGATAACCATAGTATTGTCGGTAAAAGAGTTTGATCCGAAGCTGTTTGTCTTCATGGCCACCCAGAACGGAATGGTTAAACGCACCTCTCTTGAGCTGTTTGCTAATGCCAGAAAGAGCGGAATTGTGGCGGTTTCCCTGGCCAAAGGAGACCATCTTATAGGGGCAAGACTGTGTGAAGAGAAAGACGAGGCAATACTTGCCAGCCAGAAGGGTTATTCCATAAGATTTAAATTAGCAGAGGTAAGACCTACCGGAAGACAATCCCGGGGGGTTAAAGGCATGAGGCTTTCCAAAAGCGACATAGTCTTAAAGGCCGTGCTCTTACATACCACTATAAAAAAAGAAAATCTCCACCTTTTAACAGCAACAGGTAAAGGCTTTGCCAAAAGGACCCGGATTGACGAATATCGCTGCCAGTCCAGGGGAGGAAAAGGCATAATAAATATAAAACTATCCCAAAAAATCGGTGACGTAAAGGGCCTGGTGCTGGTAGGCGAGGCAGATGAGATAATGTGTATAACCTGCAAAGGTATACTTATCCGTATCAAAGCCAAAGACGTAAGAGTTTCAGGTCGTTCTACTCAGGGTGTAAAGATAATTAACCTGGGAGAGGGCGATAAATTAGCCAGCATAGCCCGCAGCATACCCGAAGGGTGATTTAGGATACTCCGTCAGGGTTGACAAAAACAATTTAAGATTTAAAATTAGAATACCATTTTTAATACCGGTCTTTAAAATGACCCCATCGTCTAGCCCGGTTCAGGACATCGCCCTTTCACGGCGACGGCGCCGGTTCAAATCCGGCTGGGGTCGTTTTATCTTTGATTCCCATGAATAACCAAAGGCCATTAGGGGTCACTATTTTAGGCGGGTTTAATCTTTTTATTCTCGGAGGGCTGTCTTTGCTTGCGCTCGGTTATGTTTATTTTAATTTTTCTTCGCTGACCGAGGGAAACTTTTTGAATGAATTCAAGCAGCATTTCCCCCAGAATGTAGAGATCGATGCCCGGCAGCTGCGTTCGGCTATAGCTTTACAGATGCTGGTTTCGGCGGTCTTTTTAGTTTCGGGCGCAGGGCTCTTGCTGAGAAAAGAGTGGGCCAGAAAGCTGACTCTCTATTTCTCTTTTTTTATTGCCGTTCTCACCTTTATATCCGTAGTGGCGACACCTGCTTTAATAAGCCGGGCTTTTCTTCAGATAATCTATCCCGGCATACTGATAATTTACTTCACCAACAATAAAATCGAAAATTATTTTTCTTGCCCCCGCAATGCGGAGAAAAAAGACAGCAATACCGGCGAGCAGGATTAGTGATATCTATTAAAGTGGGCCTAAAATGCTTTACCTGGTAGCAACGCCGATAGGAAATTCACAGGATATGGTTTTAAGGGCTCTTGGAGTCTTCAAAGAAGCCGATTTTGTATTGGCCGAAGACACAAGAAAGACCTGTAACCTCTTGTCCCGTTTTGGGATAAAAAAGAGGATAATAAGTTTTTACGAACACAACGAAGAAAAAAAGACCCCCTGGGTTTTAGAAGAACTGAGAAAGGGAAACAGCGTGGTTTTGGTATCCAGCGCAGGCACTCCTACGATTTCGGATCCTGGTTACAAGCTTATAAGGGCCTGCAGAGATGAGTCTTTACCCTTAACATCCGTGCCCGGTCCTTCCAGTATTATCAATGCCCTTGCTCTCAGCTCCCTGCCCCGGGATAAATTTATATTTTTAGGCTACATGCCTAAGAAAAGCGGCGCAAGACGAAAATTAGCTGAAAGCGTAAAAAAAATAAACCTGACAGCAGTATTTTTTGAATCTCCTCACAGAATTGTTAAGTGCCTTAAAGACTTAAGAGACGTTTTAGGCGAGAGGCATATAACGGTTACCAGAGAGATGACAAAGAAGTTCGAGACTGTTCTGGAAGGAACCCTGAGCGAAGCGATAAAAAATTTCGAAAGCAAAAAGGCACGCGGTGAACTCACCATGATTCTGGCCAAAAGTTTTCCCTCCCGAAAAGAAATACTCATTGCCTAAAAAGAGTATCTTTGTGCTGAAAATTTTTGAATCAATCCGGCAAACCCGGCCGTGGATGTATAAAATATATTTAAGGAGCAAGGAGATTTAGGCGGGAGTACACATTTTCCAGGGTTCGGGTAAGGTTTGTTATTACCCGGTTCTTTTCTTCTATCTCTTCCTTGAGTCTTTTTATAAGCTCTTCGGAATCTTTATCGCTGTCTTTTTCCGGCGGAGGAGCGGATTTTATTTTTACCAGCTCAACTTTAAGGTTTTCTATTTCTTTGTTTAGTTCAGCAGCTTCTTTTTTTAAAGCAGCAACTTCTTTTTCTTTTTCCCGCAAGAGATTGTTTTTCTTTTCTACCGATTTTTCCAGATTGGTTATAGCTTCATGCGCTTCTTTGAGAAGGGTGCGGGTTTTTGGGTCGCTCTTGTAAACTATTTTTTCTTCCATCTCTTTTGGTTTAGATTTAAGAGATTGCAAATCCCCGGCCAACACTTCTAATTTCTTGTTTAATTCAGCAACTTTATTTTCCTTTTTATCCAGTTCGGAAGAAACCTTTTCGTAAGCAGCTGAGATGTCTTTTACCTGCTGGGACAGGCCGTCTATCTGCTCCTGTTGGTCTTTTATCCGGGTATCTTTTTTCTCTATCAGTTCTCTCATGTCAGAAATGATAGAATTTGCTTTTTCTAATTTTTTCTCTATTTCGGCGATACGCTCTTGAGCGTCTTTTTCCGCTTCCGACAATTTTTTCTTAAGCGACTCGTTCTCCTCTTTAAGTTCCTTTGTTATTTCTTCTCCTTCGGCCTCCTCCAGGG
>WJKZ01000063.1 GCA_014728785.1 Candidatus Omnitrophota bacterium | reverse complement strand
GATTACGGTAGATTCTTTAGACAGCTGCAAGTTCATAGATGAGAAGGTTAAGAGAATCTCCGATACAGTCGGGGGAGGCTGCGCAATAAATGCCCTTTCCGGAGGAGTCGATTCCTCGGTAGTAACAATGCTTGGTCACAAAGCTTTGGGAGATAAACTTAAAACATATTTTATCGACAACGGGATAATGCGTAAAAGCGAACCTCAGCGTATAGTTTCAATTTTTGCCGAACTGGGTGTTAGGGTTGAAATAATCGATGCCCGAAAGAGTTTCTTTGAAGCTTTAAAGGGCATCAGTGACCCGGAAGAAAAAAGAGAGGCGATAACTCAGACATTTTATAAAGATGTTTTCGGCCGGCTGGTCAAAGAAAGCGGTGCAAAGCATCTTCTTCAGGGTACAATTCTTACCGACATCGACGAAACGGTAGCCGGGATTAAACGCCAGCATAATGTATTTGAACAGTTGGGTGTTGACCCTCAAGAATCGTTCGGCTATAAGATTATTGAGCCTCTAATAGAGCTCAGAAAAGACGGGGTAAGGAAAATAGCCAGAAGTCTCGGATTGCCGCAGGAGATTTACAATCGTATACCTTTTCCCGGCCCGGCACTCTCGGCACGTGTTATAGGCGAAGTCACACCGGAAAAAATTGATATAGTGCGCGAGGCTACGGCGATTGTGGAGGAGGAGCTGTCATCGAGTAATGCTTTTCAATATATGGCAATACTTCACGAAGACAGGGTAACCGGAATCAGAGAAGGCAGGCGTGATTTCGGCTTCCAAATTGAAGTGCGCTGCTGGGAGAGCGTTGACGCAAGAGTTGCCCAGCCGACGCGCTTAAGCTTTGAACAGTTAGAAGTATTAGCAAAAAGAATTACAAAAGATGTCTCCGGAGTTGTTAGTGTGACTTACAATATTACTACAAAGCCTCCTTCAACGATAGAGGCAGTGTAGTTCATCCTTTTAAATAATACCCTTGATATACCTACCTTAGAGGTTTCACCGGTACAGGTTGGTGTTTTGCCAAAAAAATCTTGACAACCTATTTAACTGATACTAAAATAGTATCAATAATAAAGGATATGAAGCTGCTGACCAAACATACTGACTATGCAGTCAGGGCATTACTCGTCCTGGCGAAAAAGAGAGGGGAGTTCATTTCCGCCAGAGAGATTGCCGAGGCGCAGAATATGCCGTATCAGTTTGTAAGAAGAATACTTCAGCAGCTTATAAGGCATAAACTGGTTGTTTCAAAAGAGGGTACAGGAGGGGGGTTCAGATTAAATACCTCTCCTGAGAAGATAAGCACGGTAGATATTATCAGGATTTTTCAGGGAAAAGTCCAGCTTTCGGAGTGTATGTTTAGAAAAAGATTGTGCCGAAGACGCAGGAATTGCGCTTTAAGAAAACAGATTAAAAGAATTGAACGAATAGTATCCAAAGAATTTGAAAATATTACTATCGGTAGGCTGGCCGAAAGCACCAGCTAAGCCAGGAGGTGAGATAGATATGGAAAAAATAATCGAAAAACCCGATTTTAAAAGCATTTTGAAAAAAGCGGTTTGTGTGGAAGATGCTACTGCCGTTTGTTCACTCCACTTGGCCGGATTGATCAAGAACGGCAGAGTAAAAAAGAAATTTGACAATTGCGGGCAAACCGCTGCGGAAAATAAAAAAATACTTGTTGAGATGCTCGGCTCAGGAGAAGCCGGACCGGAGGCTTGCGGGGAAAATAAATGTAAATTTTGTAATTTGAAGACAGAGAGCTTTTCTCTGGTTGGCTCCCTTACTTTAGGAGCAGAGATAACTTCCGCAGCAATAAAATATTATAAATACCTGAACAGGCTCAGTACAGACAGAGATAGAAAAAAATTATTCAGCAGCCTGAGCAAAACAAAGGTTTTCCAGAGGAATTTATTTAAAAAAGAGGAGAAATTCGGCCACAGGGAAGACAGAGAGGGGGATTTTATAAAAATCTATTGTATTCCGCATGTTGTGACAAAGCTTTAAAAATTTTCGGGTAAAATTAAAGAAAAAAGGAGAGAGAGTATGTTTTGTTATCAATGTGAACAGACCGCCGGAGGAACCGGTTGTACAAAAGTGGGGGTGTGCGGTAAAAGTGCGGATATCCAGAGCTTGCAGGATACCCTGCTCTACGGCTTAAAAGGTATTGCCGCCTATGCCTATGCTGCCAGAGAATTGGGCGGTGTCGATAGCGAAGTAGACGCTTTTATGCACGAGGCACTATTTAAAACAGTTACCAATGTGAGTTTTGATTTAGAGGACCACCTTGGCATGGTTTTGAAGTGCGGAGAAATGAATTTAAAGATTATGGAGCTGCTGGATAAAGCACATACCGATAATTTCGGAAACCCCGTGCCCACAGAGGTTGATACCGGAACAAGGAAGGGTGCGGGTGTACTGATTACCGGCCATGACCTTATTGATTTGTATGAGCTCCTCAAGCAAACAGAAGGCGCAGGAGTGAATATTTATACTCATAGCGAAATGCTTCCGGCGCATGCTTACCCTAAATTGAAGCAGTTCAGGCACCTGGCAGGAAATTACGGCGGTGCCTGGCAAGAACAGAAAAAAGAATTCAATGAATTTCCGGGCGCGATTCTTGCAACAACAAATTGTGTATTAACTCCTCCTGCTAATACCTACCTGGACAGGCTTTTTACCCGGGGTATTACGGGGATAGAGGGGGCAGTGAGTATTAAAGATAGAGATTTCTCTCCCCTGATAGATAAGGCAAAGAAACTTACCCCGCTTGAGGAGAATCCGGGTAAAAAGATTATGACGGGTTTTCACCATACAGCCATTCTGAGTTTGGCTGAAAAAATAGCTGATTTAGTCAAAAAGGGTAAGATTCGTCATTTCTTTTTAATCGGAGGTTGTGACGGGGCCAAACCGGGCAGAAATTACTTTACGGATTTTGCTTTAAAAGTGCCTGAAGACTGTATAATTCTTACCCTTGCCTGCGGAAAATACCGTTTCAACAAACTCGATTTCGGCCAGATAGAAGGAATACCCAGGCTTCTGGATATAGGGCAGTGTAACAACGCATATTCTGCGATTAAGGTTGCCCTGGCTTTGTCTGAGGTATTTAATTGCGAAGTCAACGAACTGCCGCTTTCTTTTATATTGTCCTGGTTTGAGCAGAAAGCGGTGGCGATTCTACTCAGCTTACTCCACCTGGGTATAAAAGATATACACCTGGGACCTACGTTTCCTGCATTTATAACGCCCGATGTTCTGGCATTGCTGCAGGAGAAGTTCAATATTAAGCCGGTAACTTCAGCTAATGAGAATTTGAAAAATATTTTAGGAGGTAGCTGATTATGGAGACAAAAAAGGTTTTTGCCCCGTTAGGCTTAATAGATTATCAACAGGCTTCGGTAGTCAGTAGGGAAATCGTAAAAAAAGATGAGGGCCGTGTTAGTGTGTTCGCTTTCGATAAAGGCGAAGGCTTAAGCGAGCACATCGCGCCTTTTGATGCCTTGGTTTATACTCTAGAGGGTAAAGCGGATGTTAAGGTCGACGGTGATTCATTTACCCTGCGTAGCGGTGAGGCCTTGATAATACCTGCGAACAGGTCTCATTCATTGAAAGCTATTGCTAAGTTCAAGATGCTGCTGGTGATGATTAAAGCCTGAAAAGCTAAAGGTCTTAGGCCGCTGAATAATCTCACTTTTAACTTCGTATACTTTTTGCGGTATAAGTTTTTCCCGCCCTTTACAGCTTATAATAGATGTAATTAAGATGCTTTTGATGTATAATAATTTTCGTGGAAGGGTTTCTCTTCGACTTAAGCATTGTTTTAGTCGCAGCGGCTTTTTTGTCGTTTTTTGCCGTTGTTTTCAAGCAGCCGGTAATTATTGCTTATATCATTTGTGGAATACTTATCGGCCCCCTGGGGCCTGGGCTGGGTTAAAAGATAGGTGTACTTGTTTTTGTGCGCTGTTTTAACCTGTACCAGCGAGCTTTATTTAATCTGGCCGCTCTTTTTATGAAGCTTACGGCATTTGTGGGAGCGATGCTTTTATTTGGGCGTTACATTCTCTGGAGAATCATGAAATACGTTGACAGGACACACGAAGCTCTGTTCATTCTCGGCCTTGCCTGATGTTTCGGTATTGCTACCATTTCACACCAGCTGGACCTCTTTTATGAGACGGGAGCATTTTTTGCCGGGGTGAGATTGGCGAGACATAAGGTATCATTTTTTATCTCGGAAAACTTAAAGCCTCTGCGCGATTTCTTTTTGGTACTGTTTTTCTTCTTACTAGGAGCTCAGCTTGATTTCCTGGTGCTTAAAGACGTCTTTATATCTGCTTGTGTACTTGCGCTTATCTTTATTCTGGTCAAGCCCTGGATATTCAAAATAGCTTTTTTGCGCACAGGAGAAAAGAAATCTTTCTCTGAAGAGATAGGGATGAGGTTTGGGCAGTTAAGCGAATTCTCCTTATTGATAGCCCTGTTTGCCTTTGAGGTAGGCTGCATAACCCACAGGGCATCGCAGCTGATTCAGCTTGTGACTATTATTACTCTTATAGTCTCAAGTTATATTGTAGTATTTAGATATCCTACCCCAATAGGCACAAGTGAAAAGCTGTTAAGAGACTGAAAGTTTTAATTCCCGTTCAAGAAAACGTATGAGAAAGAAAAAAAATATTTTTCTGACCGGTGCACCTTCCTGCGGTAAAACCACTGTCATGAAGAAGGTAATCGAAGGCCTCAAATACCCGGCCAAAGGTTTTTATACGCAGGAAGAAAGAGAAGGAGGAAGGAGGGTCTGGTTTTTGATGAGGACACTTGAAGGCAAGCAAGGTTATCTCGGACACCAGGATATAAAATCAGATTTTCATATAAGGCGCTACGGCGTAAGCTGTGAAAATATCGATAACGTTGCCGTACCGGCAATTGAGCCCCAAGAGGGTTATGTGGTTATCCTTGATGAGATTGGAAAGATGGAATGCTTTTCTGAAAAATTCCAAAAAACCGTATTAGAGGTACTAGATGCGCCTAATATAGTTATCGGCACAATCACTTTAGGCGGAACGGATTTTATTCTGGAGGTAAAGAAAAGAGGCGATTTAGAGATAATTGAAGTCAGGGAGGATAACAGAGACCGGCTTCCCTCTATAATACTGGATAAAATTGCGAATTTTTTTATTCTATTTAAGGAGGCGAGATGAAAAAAGTTTTAGCGCTTACTTTCATTTTTATTGTAGCCAGCCAGATTTTTTTATTTTTTATCTACCACCGAGGCGGGGATAAAGGAATTTATATGGTGGCCGAAATTGAAATTTTAGATGAAGAATTGTACCGGCGCTACACAGAGAAGGTTTATCCTCTGGTTGTAAAATACGGAGGCCGTTACCTGGTCAGAGGGGGAGAGGCATACACAATATCGGGCGGATGGCAGCCGGAAAGAATAATTATAATCGAATTCTCCTCAATGGAAGCACTTAAGGAATGCTTTGGTTCCTCAGAATATAAGGCTATAGCTTCTTTGAGGGAGGAATCTACGCGCAGCAAGGCTATTGCGGTTGAAGGAATAGGGAATGGGCTGTAAGTAGGCTACAAGCTGCAGGCCCCAAGTCTCAGGCTACCCTTCGGGAATAGTCAGGGCAGATAGGCTGCAGGTTGCAAGCTTCAAGTCTCAGGCTGCAGGTTTCAAGCTTCAGGCTTTCAGGCTACAAGTCTCAAGCGACAAGCAGCTATGAGCTAAGAGCAATGAGCCATGAGCTATTATCTTCTCTCGTCTGTCGTTATTAATAATTTATAAGCCGAAACCGCAAACGAAACCGACTTACGATACGCTGCCGAAGACCAAACCCAAACCGGATTTAGCCTCAATTAAGCTATGAGCTACGAACCAAGAGCCATGAGCGTTGTGTTGTTGCTAAGTTTGATAATCTACCACGCATCCGCGTTCAACCATACCTCTAAGATGTTCGACAACTTCAAGGTGGCCGGGATGGCTTCGGTAAGTTTCAAGAGACTGCCAATCCTTGAACTCAGAGTATAATACCAGATCATATGCGCTGCGGTTATTACTTATGTTTTTACCCACCTCAAGCTTTACTATGGCCGGAATCTGCCGGGGGAGTTCTTCCAACATTGATTTTGCCTCGGCAACCAGCTGTTCTTTGGACTTATTCAAATGATGCTCTTTTATTTTCCACATAACTATATGCTTTAACATAGACAAACTCCTTCCGTTATTAATCCTGAAATTTTTCTTTGTGCATTACTTCCGACAGAGCTCTTTTGGAATGGGGCCGGGAATCTGATTTGGGATGGCCCAGGGAGACGATACTTACTAATTTAAAACCGGCGGGAGCATTTATGTATTTACAAATTTCTTCTGCGTAAGCTTTCTTGTCGCCGGCAATCCAGCAGGAACCAATACCGAAGTCTGTTGCTGCCAGGAGTATGTTTTCCGTAGCGGCTGAGCCGTCTTCCAGATAATATTTTGTATCTTTGCATAAAACGATTATTCCCGCCCTGGCGCCTTTTAAGAATTTTCCATGGTCGGTTATTTCTCCCAGATCATGCAGAGCTTTTTTTTCAGTTACCACCACAAATTCCCACGGTTCTTCTCCCCTTGCCGTGGGAGAGAGCCTGGCTGCATCGACAATTTTTTCCAGATGCTCATCAGGTATGGACCTGTCGCTATAGTTTCTTACACTGCATCTTTTTTTGACAACTTCAGAGAATTCCATAATTACCTCCTTTTAGTTTTTTGTTCCGGAGTAATATTATATAACTAATCTTTTATGCTTCAAAATTTGTTTTTTCAAACGCATAATTTATTCTTTGGTGTTTGGCTTATTTTTTATATAATAAACTTAGGGTTTTTTTATCTGTAGATACCGGAAAAACGAATGGAGCGGCGGTGAGTGCTTATATTATTCCTTTTATGGTTCTTCTGAACCCTTTTGCTTTATTTATCTATCTTAATTCAGTGATTGAAGAATTACCGCGAGGAGATTTCTTCCGGGTTCTCGTTAAGGCCACTGGGATATCTTTTATTATTTTCAGCATCTTTGCAGTGTTCGGTACGGCTATTTTTGAAAAGATCTGGTCTATACGATTTGAAAGTTTTCGTATTTTCGGAGGTATTGTAATTACCGCTTATGCATTAATTTTTATAATCCAGGGCAGGACGTCCTTTTTTACCCTGAAAGGTACCCTGGACGATTTAGCCGCTGAAATTGCTTTACCGTTTATGGTAGGGGCGGCAACTGTTTCTCTCAGTGTGGTTATAGGCAACAGTATCCCCTTGTCTGAAGCAATCCTTGCGATACTTATACCTTTACTGCTTAATATCGGAGTAATCATGTTGTTGATTGTCGTAAAATATGATTTGCTTAGAAACAGAACCCGCGTCGTATTTGATAAAGTAGTGGTCTTCTTTTTACGCCTGAACGGATTTTTTGTAGGAGCAATCGGGGTAAATCTTATTATCACCGGCCTTGAGAATACAATTAAAGGATAGTTTTAACGGAATAAAGCTAAAGCTTACCTACCTTCCGGATTTGTAAGTATTTTTAAAGAAAAAAATCAACGTTTTTATAACGATGGATATACTATCAGAAAAGGCCCTGTATTTTACCCTCCCGCTTCTTTTATTGTATCTTATATGAATTTCCGCGCACTTTATTTTCGGGTTCAGATAGGCTTTAAGTTTCATGAAATAGCCGAAGTCCATACCTTGATTGGGGGGAGTTATGAGAGAAAGAATTTTTTTTCTAAATACGAACATTCCCGAATGGGAATCCTTGAGGCTGACTTTAAAAAGTTTTCTTGTGAACCAGGAAAAAAATGTATTAGTAAGTC
>WJKZ01000062.1 GCA_014728785.1 Candidatus Omnitrophota bacterium | reverse complement strand
GCTGCTAATTCATACAATCTATATAATTCTTCATCGACAAAATCATCTGAATCTACTCCTTCTCGTGAAAAAGACTCAAAGTTCCCGGGCGAGGGTTCTTTAGAGCTTCGGTGAGCATGTACGGCATGTTGAATTGCTTTTATATCGTGCCTGTTATATTCACTAAATCTTTCGGGATGATTTTCTAATATCATTCCCACCCAAATTGCACCGTATTTATGGTGAGTTTTAATCTTGGCCCTGTCAGCATGGGCTAAATCATGGAGCAAGGCAGCCGGAAGTATTATCTCTATCGCTTTCCTTAAGTTGTCTTCTCCTAAGCCTTCTCTCTCCTTTTGCTCAGCTAAAAAGGAAAGAGCAAAGTCTACAACCTGCAAAGTGTGGCCGAACCCATGTTTGGGAGCTTCAAGATCTTTTAGATAATATTCAACATAGTAAGGAAATTCTTCAAAAACTGTTAAGGTCAATCTGAACAATAAATCAACGACAAACTCTTCCCCATACAAATTCCCGTATTTTCTGCTGATTTTCCTGATATGAGGCATAATATCTTCAAACCATAATAAATATAAGGAACCTTCGTAAAGGCTGGTTTCATCAAATGATTCATCTTTTGATAATCCCGTCAAGCGAGACTCCGCTACTGCTACAGCAGATGGTTTAGGAGTGTATTCGTCATAAGCGACATTCCACTGGTTTTCCTTATAAACATCTCTCAACTCCTGCATGGCTTGACGTAACGGTGTGTAAAATTGGGATGAATGTCTCTCTGCTACCGCAAAAGTTCTGCTAAGATATTCATAATCCTGATAAGATTCTATATCCGGAAATGAAACTACAAGAGCAACACCTTCTTCTGGGCATCCGCCTGATTTTGAGGTTAACTGAGAGGTTTCTTCTTTGATTGTATTTTCGCTTGGCGGACCCCGGACTACCTTACTATTTGCAAGAATGGTCTGTAATCTTATGCTGAGTATGCCCGGCAGAAGAAAACTGCTGCATGCAGGCTCTGTAAACAGGCCGTAAATCCAGAAATAAAACGCAAAAAATATAGATACCCAATCCATAACTTTTTTTATAGTCGTTGGATGAATGAGTAGTTCGACGGCGGAGAACAGAAGAGCAAACCCCAGAGCCCCTTCCAGGAAGTATGGAGAAAAAGCAGGAATAATAGACGATATCGCACTCATCATTCCTGCACCACTCAGGATTGGCTTAATTACAAAATTTATGAGGTCTAAGACCATCTCGCGTTTCTGACGGTCTTCGATTATCCGGGCTAATTCTTCATCTCTCATAGAAACGCGGCGGTCTTTGGCCTGACTGAAAGAATAAGCTGTCATCAAACCTGATAAACTCTTGATTATATACTCGATACCAAAAAGAACAACGGTAGCCGTTAAGGCAAACATCAATCTTTCGACAAAAGGTTTCATATTTGCCTCAAGCGAAAGATCACTTACCTGTAAAGAATTTATAGCAGGAATGAAAGCATAAGAAAAAAGCAGTTGTTCTGGATTATATTTTCCCTGAAAAAACCGGGTATAAGCTCTAAACAGGTTATTTTCTGTATGGCCGCCTGATTTGGAGATAAGAGCGGGCTCTCTTGGGGATGAAACTTCTGAAGGTAAAGCTAAAACATGCCTCTGGTAAATACTTTCAAAAAAGTCTCTGGCAGATTCCAGAGTTTCTTCTTCGGCTATCAAAATCTCAAACGGAGCATAAATATCTTCAAGAGAATCAACCATTTCCTGGAAGACTAAATCATTGAGTAATATCCCTGCTCCTCCCATAAAGGCAAGAATTCCTACAGCAGAATAAGTATGGGTACCGGCCGGATTTCTAACCATTATAGGTGAACCCGAATCGCCTTCCACAACAGAACCACCCAATAATATTAAGTTCCTGTCTAAAGCAACTATTTTACCGGTTGCTATATTATCGTTTTTACCGCTGCAGAGTCCTCCGGGAATTCTCTGTTTGAATCCCAGTCTGAACTTTAAACTTTCTAAAGACGCGGCTGTAGATTCATTTTTTTCGATTAAAAGAACGGCTATGTCTCTTGTAAAAGATTCTTTATCCTTTGCCCTCAATAAAACTCTGGCCTTCCCCAAAGATTCAGAAGGAGATTTACTAACTCTTAATAAGACCTCGTCGGTATTTCTTACTACATGGGTATTGGTCAGAAGGACATAGTATCCCTTGATAGTGCCGACCACAAACGCACTGCCTCTGGTCGGACCGGTATCAACCATTACTATCTGTTTCGCGAATAAATCTCCGTCTTTTCTCTCCCTCAAATCATCTTCTAAACCTCTGCTTTCTTCAGGAAACGTTATAAGATTCCGGGCTTCTGCGCTAAGCAATTCAATGGCTCTGCCTACATCATCCTGGGCGGCAAGAACCGCAACTATGTTAGTTTGCTGTTGTTTATCTATTCCTGCCCTGTCAAAAAGATTAAGTAAATTCTTTAAAGCTTCGATTTCCGATTCAAGCTGGGAAGCGGCAAAAACTACATCAACATTTCTGATTAAACCGGCTACGAGCGGTTCTATGTATGTATTATCTAATTCGCAATCTTCAGAAGTTACAATAAAAGACCTTAGAGCATACACCGCTCCTTTTACGTCAGAAGAAGCAGTGATGCGCATAACCATTCTTTCTATCCTTTCTTCAGAAAAATCTATTACGGCAAGCAACTCTATTAAATCTTTTAAATCTTCAGAGACTGTAGATAAAGCTATGGAATTTGCTCTTATATCTTGACTCCAGACCAATCCTTCCAAAGCCGACCCTATAATGCGTATCCTTTGACCTGATAAGGAAGCTGCCGCTTCTGCCACCTCTGAATGCGCCTCTCTTAAAGATATCAATTTTGATATTCTGCTCTCCTGTTTTAAAGCTCCTGATAAGATTCTAAATAAAAAGTACTTATTAAGGGTCTCTTCAAAAGCTCCGACTACGAAACGAATATCGTCAACTGCTTCAGTTAATTTCTGCAGCATCTTTATCATATTGTTTGAATCCATCGCCAAAGAAAAAAGGAGCTGCAACAAATCATCTTCCATTTCTTTATCGGCAAATACCGAAAAGAAAATTCTTACTTCTGTAAGGGAATTTTTCACCTGTAATGCTGATAGCTCAACATTACCGCAGGAAAGAACACACCTGAGAACATAAGCAAGATTATCAGTACCTATACCTTCTCTTCTCCAGTTATCTATAAGCTCAATTACAGATGGATAGGCCTTAACGAAATCTTTTCCTTTTAAAGCCATCTCAAGAAGCGAAACTGCCGAATCAACATCTATTCCTGTGGCAACAAAAGCAGACATTAATTCTATTGAGCCCTTGCAGGTTTCTTCCATATTCTCACTGCTGAGAAAACTGGCCATTACAGAATTAAAAGAATATATGCTTAAGCCCTCGGAAATAAAGATATTAAGGAGTACGGCAATTAAGGACTCCGACTTTTCACGGTTATCGCTCTGATTCAGTCTACTCTCCAGAAAGCAGAGAAGATGATGTTCTATTCGTACCTCCCGGAGGGTACTTTTTAAATTTTCCGCAGTTACATGCCCGCCGGCTGAAGAAGTAAAATATCCTGCCTCTTTTGGAGTGCTGGATAACCGAACCGGAACACCACTGCCTTGAGAATCTGCATACTTTTCTTGTCTCGAATCCGCTACTTTTCTATTCAGGTACGATAAAGCCGATGATCTTTGGACTCCGGCTAAAAATCCCTGCATAAGTTTTATTAAAAAGCGGGGAGTTTGTGAATCTGTTAAAATAAAAATTGCCGTGATAACTTTCTCTCTGTAAATCTCGTCTCCGTTAAAATAATAATCTGACCTTATTCTGCGCAAAAGATTAACAAATCCGTCTAAAATACGGCCATCTACAACTTGGCGATAATAAAACTTATTTAAAGCTTCGGTTAAATCCTGCCGGTTGAATATATCTATGCCTATTAGCTCTTGTACCTGCTCGATAAATTCCTCAAAAGACATCCGGCTCAAATAAACAACATGGTTATCTCCAATTCCGCCGTTAGCCCATAACCATTCACCGTCTCCGTACATTTGAGACGAGGCGCCTGTATAAATTCTACCTTTTCTTGTAACTCCAAAAACGAATTCTACCGCCTGGTTAGCTCTTTTTATACTCAAGGTCGGTATATTGAAGGTGTAAATTATGGTGTCTTCATTAACTTCTGTTTTTTCCGGTAAAAGATAAGTCCATTGAGTTCTTTTGCTGTCCTTTGTGTGGGAGACTACCCCTTCTATTCTATCTGATAAGAGTTTAACAAGAGAAGAGCGGACCTCGGGAAATCTTATACCGCAATCTGATACATCTACCTCAACAGTTAACTCTATACTCTCTCCTTCTTTGACTTTTGCCGGGAAACTTAAGTCAATCATGTTTTTCCTCAGAATCCTCCTAAACCATACGCCGAAATCATGGGTCCTTAATTGATGCAAACCGATACGGGCTTCTATTTCATAAAAAGAAGTTAATCTGCCGAATACTTCGTCTAAGGAAGGAACAACGACCGGTTCGGATAAAGGTTCGGGTCCGTGAGAAAGAGGCATTAAATGGTAATCATGGCCTCCGGAAGAAGCTGTAAGAGAATTCCTGTTTCCTAATTTTTTACATTTTTCGGCCTGGCTTCTTATTGCTCCTGCTTCTCCTAACCTTTTATTATGTGCCTCCTCATGTTTTTCCACGGAATCTACAACCTCTTGAGGGAGGGAATCTCTTAATAAAGAAGAGATATTCCATTCGATTTCACTATTAATACTACGGGCAACCGGTAAAAATAAAGCCAAGAATCTTAAAACACAAGGCGGGCCTCTTATCCCTTTTTGCCTGATTAATTCCTCTGTCGCAACATCCCAGGTATTTCTGAACATATACATAAAATGACGGGATATATCATCCTTCATCTTTACCTTATATACGCCCGCAGCAATAAGTTGAGAAATCGGAGTTAACGATCTTACTCTTCTTGAAATAAGGATTATTGCTAATACTACCAGGCCCGGTACAAACGGGGCGCAAATTGGTAATAAAGGATTGACGTTAGAAAATACTTCCGATGAAGAAGTAGATGTTGCTGCCGCATTGCTTACCGCCGTAGCAATCGCTGTAGCGGTAGGCTGAGGAGTCGCCGTAGGCAGCGGTGTCGGAGTCGCCGTTGGCGGTATGGGGGTAGGTGAGGGGGTAACATAACCCATCCACTCGTTTACCGTTTCGCTAAGGTCGGGAAAAGAAGGTGAAATAAACCAAAGTATACCTATAGTTACAATTCCGCCTAAAATCAAAAATGTTTTGAAGCTAAAACTTCCCTGTTTTAGACGGCGCAAACCTATAGTTAAAAGTAACGCCGCTCCGCAAACTATAATTGGCAAAACATTCAGCCAAGAAGTTATAAGCAAAACTCCTAAGCCAACGGCTGTTGGTATACCTAAAAGAACCAGTAGTAATTTTCCGCCGCTTGCTTTACTTTTGTTCGCGACCAAAGAAAAAAGACCGATCATACTAATAATAGCGGTAATTATACCTATAATTGTCCAGTGTAAACTGAACTTTCCTATACCGCTAATTCTGTTGCCGAGATACGCGCTTCCCGGGTCAACCGGCTGGGCTCCCTGAGAATATACATAAAGCAGGCCGCAACCACCCATAATAAAAAACGATACTACTATAATAAAAAACCTTCCAAACATACCGGTAAATTTAATTCCTTTTTTGAGAAATCCAAAGATACCTACTCCTGCCAAAGTCAACCCGATTATAATCCACACACCCATACCTTCCAGGAATTCCATGAAATTAAAATCTATTCCGTACCAGCTATAGCCGAATATGGTTTCACCGTAATTGCCTGTTGCAGCGAGTATCAAAGCCAAGATAATTAAGCCCGGTAACCCTATTCCCAGAAGTTTAAATATCTTCTTTGTTATATCTACGCCGTGCTCAACGGGAGTTGTGCCTTTACCTAATCCTTTAATACCTATCCCGGCAAACGCCAAAGCTATCAATAAGGCGGAACCGGCAAATACCGCCATAACAACAGTATGTTCCTGAAACTCTATATCTGTTGCGCCGACATAAAGGAAAGCGAATGCCGCAGCAACTGCTGCCAAGCCTATCCCTAAACCGCAGCCCATTTTCCAGGTCCGTATTAAATTTATTGCTTTAAACGGTGCCAGGAGAATTTTACCGATAATTACAAACATCCCTGATTTTCCAAAAAGAATTTTTGCGAATAAAATTTCAAAAAATGCTACAAAAACATTCTTGCCGCTGCTTATTGCGGCTTTTATAATCCCGATAATCAGCCCGCTGGCTACAATTAAAGCTATGAGGATAAATATTGGACCTGCTTCTCCTAAAAATTCTCCTTCTCCGATCGGGCCGCCGTCAAAAGCAAAGGCACGGGCCGGAAAAACGAAAGAAGCTAAAATAGCCAAAACAGGAACAGCTGTTTTTAAAACGGAGACAAGAGAAGAGTAAAATCTATGATTAGATAAAGACAATCCGGGACTCTCATCGGCTGGGGAGGCGACCAAAGAGTCCTCGGATAATTTATCTGAATGACCACCTGATTTAGAGACCAAAGAAACCTCGTTTGTATCAAGAATCTCGGCTTGTAATGATTCGGCCCACCGAAGTGATGCTTCTAAATACCGCCTCAAAACCTGGTAAGAGTGGTGGATTCTGCCAAGATACCGATTAGTTTTAACAATCCGGTGATAAAGTTTTCTATCAAGCAATATTTCGATTGCCTCATTCACTGCTCTTTCTACTGCTGCTTCGGGTAATTTACAGAAATAATGCTCCCCTTTCTTATATAATTCAAAATCAGAGCCTAAAGAAATAACTTTATATCCTTCCTTAGCTATATCCTGCTGATATACAAGATACTCAACCATTACAATGATTTTTCCGCCAAAAACTGCTTCTATAAACTGATTGCCCCAGCCTTCCCAAATACTGGGGTAAGTCACGATATCGCAGGCTGTATAAGCATCCCAAAGAGAATAAATCTTTTCTCCTTCTCTATAGCCTCTTTTCCTCTCAATCCAATCTCCGGCAAAAACAATGTTAATACCAGCTTCTTCGGCAATCCGGGCTAATTCCTGTTCATACCAAAGCCGAGAATCTTCGGCATATCCTGCTAAGACCAGTACAATAGAACTCTCTTCGCTGAATATCTGCCCGCTATACAGTCGTCTGCCTTCGAGTTTGCTTCTTTCCTCCTCTAATCTTCTTACAAAATCTATCGCACATTCTATTGCCTTGTTGGGAACAATCCTTGTAGCCTGGAGCACTACCAAATCATTATCTTTTATTCCGAAACGGCCCCTGAAGTCACTGTTAAAATCATCCACGACCCACGCCGGCTGGTCAAAGTCAAATACGTCATAATTGACCTGCGCCTTTATTCCCCTTTCTCTCAAGAGTTTATCGTGATTAAGAGTATTAATAGTGATATGTAGGACATTGTCTAAATTGGGTACCAAGTACTCCTCTATCAGTTCTTCTACCCGGGTGCAGGTTGGATTAGTCTCGATATCGCCCTCCCAGTAAAAATCATGGTGAAGTCCTACGGCAGGGATACCTGTCCTTTCAATCTCTCTCACCAGAGCAATGCTGGCTCCAAGATTTAATGGCATAGAAAGCATATTGTGTATGTACATAACTTCTATGTTCTCTCTTTCCAGAATTCGCCTTATCTGCGGCTGGATTCTATCGGCAATATTAAAAATCTCTCTCTCAAGTTCCCCGGGACTAAATCCACTAAGTTCTTCAATTGCATTGCGGGTAATAGAAGATATCGGTTCGTTTGCGAACTCTAATTCATCGATAACATAATCTGCTCCTACCTGTCTGGGGCCGGCTACAAGAATAACTCTGTGCCCCATCTCTTCAAGCATCTTTTTACGTTTAGCTACCTCTAAAGATACGCCGTCGGTCTTCCCTATCCGGTAATGGAATATGGCTATAGTCTTTTGCCCTCCGGACCTGGAGGTAAGCTTTGTTTTTAAATTTCCTGAAGATATTTCTTCTATAAAAGGTTCAATTATTTCTAAACGCCTGTCACCTATCTTTCCATGCACTCTGAAATTCTCAATATCCAAAGGCTGGCTTCTTGTCTTTAACCGCTGCAGGCGCGCTACGACAATATCGGCTAAAACCGGGCCTATACCGTTGAGATGCTGGAGAATCTGCCGTAATGATATATCGGAGATAATTTTAAAGCCATATTTACTGCCCGGAGCAGGAACAGCAATACCGCCGAAAGTAAGGTCAGGATTATTTCTTTTTGCTTTGGCCAAACCCAGGGCAGACAGATGAGTGACCCGCCTCTCCACAACCGGCAAATTTCTTACTTCATCTCTAAAATAAGGCAAATCACTTGCGAAAACTAAAAAGTATTTATCCCTAAAAGCAGGACTGGCGTCATGTGGCCTGTGCAGGAAGCTGCGGGAAAAAATCTCTCTTGCTCCTCCGCTAAAAGAGGTCAGTCCTGAAGACGGTTCATCTGCCTCCTCTATGTCTCTTAACACATTGCTGAATATAGCTATGGAGAACCGGGCTACCAGCCTTCTCATGGTAAGCAGGAATTCTTCTTTACTGTCAGCCCAG
>WJKZ01000006.1 GCA_014728785.1 Candidatus Omnitrophota bacterium | reverse complement strand
TAATACTTCGGTTCCTCTTAAATCCGGAAGCATTACATCCAGTATTACCAAATCCACCTCATTGGGCTTACTTAAAACCTCTAAAGCTTTCTCTCCGGAAGGTACTCCTGTAACGTTATAGTCTTCGAGGAAATCGGAAAATTCCTCCCTGAAATACCTGTCGTCATCAACTAACAATATATTGTAAGCCATGAACTACTCACTTTATTATCTGTTTTAACCGGGACAGGCCATCGATTATAAAATCAGGAGAAGATTTTATTATATCTTCCCTGCTTCCTATACCGTAAGTTACCCCGCAGGTAATTATTCCGGCCTTCTTACCCTCTCCTACATCTATATCCATATCGCCGACTATCATAACTTCTTTTTTGTCCAAACCGGGATAGCCCTTTAAAATCTTTTCAACCGCACAACCGGAAGGCTTAAGGCAGGCTACCTCGTCTCCTCCTTCAATCCTGTCAAAATATTTTATGATACCTGTCAATTCGAGAGTCTTCTCAGCCAAGGTCCTGTGCCGATTAGTAAGCAAAACTATTTTTTTATGCTTAAAAAACTCAAGTGTCTCCAAAACATGAGGATACAACCTGCTTTCATCAACACAATGCGCGGAGAAATAATCACTAAATACGGCAATAGCTTTATCTAATAAACCGGAATTGCTTTCTCCCAAAGACTTTCTTATTAAGTCCCTGCTTCCCGTGCCTACATAAGAAATAATTTCCTCAAATCCTTTCTCTCTAATGCCGAATTTATGTAAGGTGAAACTTACGGCATTAACTATGTCTCTGCGGGAATCTATTAGGGTACCGTCCAGGTCAAATATGATTAATTTTACATTTACGGTTTTGTTATTTATCATATCACTTACTCAGATTTCAAGCAAATCCCCACCCTACCGGACAAACCCGGCAAGTTTTCCCTATTATAACCCCCTTAAAGCTACCTTTCATACTCCCCGGATATATTTTTAGGCAGAGTCCTCTCGAAAGCTGTAGTAAGTGCTTTTCCGAAATTACCTGCCAATTCTATCTCTGCTTTTATCTTCTGTCTTATTCCGCTCAGAGAATTATTTTTTTTAATATCTACCTTTCTCTTCTTTTCCCGTACTCTGCGGTAAGAAAGGGTCAGCTTTTCGATGCTCTTATCCACCGAAAAACCGGCGGCGGTACTGCGGGCTTCTTTTCCCATTTGCCGGCGGCGTTCTGCGGGCAGATTGTAAACATATCGAAAAGCGTCTAAGAAATCACTCTTTTTGAGGCCGGAGACAAGGCACCCGTTAACTTTATCTCTGACCACATCTCTTACTCCTGTTGCCTCTAAAGCTACCACCGGCACACCCGCGGCCATGGCTTCAAGAACCACAATCCCCTGAGTCTCGCTATCGGAGGAGAAACCGAAAACATCCATAGCCGCGTAAGCATCTCTTATATCCCGGCCTTCTACTATGCCGGTAGAATGAAACCTGTCTTCCATATTGTGGTTACTGAAAAAATCCTTAACTTTTTCAAGCTCTGTGCCCTCGCCGGCGATAAGAAAATGGATGCCTTCCTCACCTTTCGTAAACTCAGCTACTGCCTCAGCCAGAAACATTATATTTTTTTCCTCCGCAATCCGGCCCAGATATCCGATAACAAAAGCCTCAGCCGGAATATTGTATTTTTCTCTGAATTTACGCGGAGAGGCTCCTTCAAGCTCACGAAGATATATTCCGGTAGGAACAACCTTGAACTCGGATTTGACCCCTCTTTTTACAAGGAGCTCTTTAAGGCTTCGGGAAGGGGTAAGCACTAAATCACAAAGGTTGGCATAACCCGTTGAGAGCTCGATAACAAACTTTTTTAGAATCTCTGAATCTCCAGGAACGTAATGAGTATTTTTTTCATACATAGTATGATGGGTGAAAACAAGAGGAGCGTCCCGGCCCAGGCTTATCCTTAAGGCAGTATCTCCTATAAGAAAAGGGTGATGAGAATGCACAATGTCCGGCTCAAAAGTCTTGAAAAAGTCGGCAAGCATGCCGGGAACGGGGAGTTTTACCGAGAAATCCGTACCATTGAAGTTCTGTATAGCAGGAACCCTTATGATATCTTTTTCTTTATCCTTAAATCCTCTGAATTCGGGAGCCACTATTACCACACGGTGGTTACGCCTGCGGAGTTCACGGGAAAATACCTCAATTGATTTCTCAATCCCTCCTATAATAGGCTTATAGGTATTGCTCATCATCAATATATTCATTGCTCTTCCTTTAATGCAAATTCAAGATGGTTTTGACTCTCTTTGGCCTTTAGGCTCCCTCCACCGGGTATAGAGACCTCAATCGAAGGGGTCTTCCGCCAGCATGCCTCCCAGGAAATCTTCACCCTGTCTGAGGTAACCTCTGCGAAAATACTTACCGGCCCGAAAGCAGTAGGAGCAGGCCCGAAAGAAAACCTTCTTTCTCTCCTGTAAAATGATTTTGTGATACCGGAACATAAAACCAACCTGTTCCCGCCTTCCTCTCTTAAAAAAGAATTACGTAAAATTAAAAGCCACTCGGCAGCAGCCCAGGTATGCTGTCCGTCACCCATACACCCGCCCCCGGTCGCCGGATGTACCGCCTCCGGCCACTGGCCGGTAGGAGAAGCCAGAGATTGAACAGCTTCTATCAGCTCCTCGAACCTCGGGTCTTGCGCCCGCATTAAAACCTGAGCAAGATGCAAAGTCAGGTAAGGATTGATACCCGAATGGCTCATATCATGAAAAAAACCCCCGTTTACCCTGCAATTATCAAAGAGATAATCTGCGGTAGCCAGCAGGCGGGAATCATCGGCGGCCCACAAAAACAGAGGATAGCCGCAAACCAGCGAACCCACAGAACCGCTGTCCAGGCGCCGGTAAGGAGAAGCCGGCATGGCTTTAGAGCCCAGACGCCGGCTGCAACGCTTAAGGCTTACATCAATTGCTGAGGATAATCTTTCAGCTTCTTCCTCAAACTCATTTTTAGCTTTCTTGTCACCAAAAGCGTCCATCAATTCAGAAGCTGCTTTAAAGCCGGCTAAACTCCAGAAATCGTCCCAGTAATAATAATCGTTAGGGCCGAGATGTTCAGCGCTAAAACCTGCGGGCATCAGACCGGAGTGAGGGGTTTTACCCTTGCCTTTTGTGCGTTTATTTTTTATCCACCGCGCACCTTTTCTTACAACCGGCTTCCAGGCCTGCGGCGGGGCGGCTGAGGAGTCAATCTCAGTAATTTTCTTCATAAGCCATAAAACCTGCCCGTTGGAATCCCATTCTCCATTTTGAGAAAGAAAATAACCTCCCGGAGTTTGTTTCTTAAAAAACTTTTCCAGCTTTTCTTTTACGATGCCGGACAAACCGTAACAGAGCAAGGAGTAAAGTATAAAGACTGCATCCCGGAACCAGAAATTTTTATAAGTGAACGGCCCGGCATAGATATCCTCAGATGATAAAAGCAGGACGGCATGAAGAGAACTCTCGTAAAGAAACCTGATTTTTGCGTTTTCGACACTAAAGGCAGGAATGGATGTCTGGTTTTTTCTGAAATCGCTTATGGAAAAATATCTTTTTTTCCCGCCGGAATTACCACCGCCTGCTTTAATGGGTATAGTTGCTTCGATTTCTTTACCCTCCCGAGGAGAGAAAAAAGCGGCGGCCGTAGCCATACCTACATCACATTTTACCCCTTCTCCGCCGGGACTGTCTTTCTTGAGAAAACTATAAACATCTCCTCTCTCATAATCACAAAATATTTGTTTTTCAGGCGAAAAATTAAAAATCACCCTCTCTTTGCCGTTCACTACCCAGCTTCGCCCCTCATCATCTGCAGATATGCGGTGAATAAAACTTACCCCCTCAGGGTTATACGGCCGCAAAGAAATAATCAATCTGCTCCCCGGCCCTGCGTTTGTCCCCAACCGCATTTTACAGGCCACTCTATTGCCGTCGGTTACTACCCCGGCAAACGACGTCAAAAAAAGCCCGTCTATTTCGCTTCTGGTCTCAACAGTCATATCAGGCTCAAATCTTAATGATTGTTTCACCGAATAAAGACGGGAAGGCGCAAAACTCACCCCCTCTTCTGTCAGTAGCCAGGAATCCAGAGACCAGCCGTCAAAAAGAGGGGTAAGTAAACCGTGAGGGTCTACGATGGGCATATCTCCCAGACCTCCTTTACCGATAGCGGTCCAGTTCCGGTGAGTAAGATTAATATGAGTCAAAGAAAATGCTCTGGGTATAAAAGACGTGTCTTTGGGATTAAATTGACGCTCCACCCAGTAAGGCCAGACCCAATCAAGATTATGCTGTATAGCCTGGCTGTTTATAAGGCCCCGGGCATGAAGCAACGCTGCAGTCCGCAATAACTCAAGGGGTACAACCACTTTGGAAGGCTTAGCAAACCTGCTTAATCTGTTGAATAGAAAAAGCGGGTCCGTAAAACCGTGCGAGCGGGCAAGATGCCTCAGCAAAAATCTCCAGGGCAGCCATTTAATCCACATAAAGTTACTTTTTAGTTACTTATTCTTACGGGGAGGTATAACTCCTCCCGAAACTATGCATTTGATTCCCTGCTCCACCGAAATATCCAGAACAACCACCTCCTCTTCCGGTAAAAAAAGGATAATCCCCGAAAAGGGAGCCGGAGCCAGAGGCACGAATACACTGATCAAAGATAAACCTTTCTGAGGGCCAAAATCATCAAGCTCTTCATTGGTTATAAAACCCAGAGAATAAGAACCATCTCTGGGATAAGGGACTAAAACTACTTTCTTAAACTTTTTGCGTTTACTCTCCTTAAAAAGAAAATCCGACAATTGCTTAAGAGAAGAATAAATACTTGAAAGCAAGGGTATTTTAAAGAAAACTTTTTCTGCCAGAGGAAAAATCTTTCTTCCTATAAAACGGGTGGAAAAAAATCCTGTAACGATGAATAACAGAAGAG
>WJKZ01000061.1 GCA_014728785.1 Candidatus Omnitrophota bacterium | reverse complement strand
CCTTAAGCCCGGGGTAACAGCAAAGGAAAAATTCAGGGGAGTTAATGACAGGCTGAGAACTTTGCAAAAGAAATTGCGAAGATACATTCCGAAAAAAGCCGAGAATCCACAAGAGAGATGGTATATATTAGCACATCGAAGCGGGGGGAGTATTTTTGGGGCGGCAACCGCTTACCTTAAAGACATAGACAAAAAGATAATGTCTTTCAAAACAGAAGATGCAGCCAAAAAAGAGGCTGACAGAATTAACAAAAAAACCAGAAGCGCCAATGTATGGTACACGGTAACCGACATGCCCCCATCTTACGGCGGGATAGCCGAGAATCCGGATTGGCATCCGAGCGGCTCTTCGGATATTGCTCCCGGTTATTTCATAAATATATATGGCGCTCCAAAATTAATGATAGGGTATGAGTTCCTCCAGTATGACCGGCCAAAGTGGGATAGAAAACTCTCCCATCTCCATCCCCATTACAAGCTTATCGTGCTTCACGGCAAGAAAAAACAGGCCTTCGACTATTGGGGAAGCCGGTCGGACTATGACATAGGGAAAAAGACTCTTTCCGAGATTGAGCTTATTGAAGCATTCATTATGGTTTTGGAGGATATCGGGGCATCCAAGATGACATTAAAGGAGTTTAGCCTTGAATACGGCTACCCCACCAAAGCGGCGGGGAAAAAGGTTTGGAACGCCTGTAAGAAGGTTCATGAAAAATGGAAGAAGCTCAACTACAGGAAGAGCTTGAACAACCTCATCGACAACATAAGAGACCATTACGACATTTAGAAAGGAGTTAGTTATGCCTATGTTCGTTGGACAGCAAGGCGAAGGAATTACCAATTCGCTTGCAACCGGTAATCCACAAGCCGAAGACAGGAAGGATACCGAGAGAATAGCCCGTTTGGTTGCTATGGCTCGGCAGGGTCAGGGCCAGTTAAGTATGACCGAAAAGAAATTACTCAAAAAGATACAGCGCGAGCGTGTAAAACATGCCAAGGCTCGGGCCGATTGGCAGCGCAAGGCCGCTATGCACCGGCAGAAGATAAGCATGCTTCTTGACCAGCTTGAGCAGGTTCGCACTCCGCAGCCACAGGGACGGTTTCAGCAGGCGGCCGCGCAGCCTCGCGTAGTCGGCAAGGGAAACCGCAAAGCTATCGCGAGGGCCAAAATGACAAGAAGAGTCGCTCCGCCGCCCGAAGAGCCACCGGCCCGGGTAAGCCCTTGGGGCGGCAGGAAAGCTCCGGCAGGAACACAGACGGCTCAACGAGTAGCTCCGGCAGGGCGGGCGCCCGGGTCGAGAAAATATGCAAGCAAAGAAGAAGCCCGACAAAGAATGGAAAGAGTCAAGGAACTTCGCAAGCGCTACTGGCAGAAACAAAAATCAAGAGAGCTTGCCCAGAAGGTTATTCCGGGCCAACCGGCAAGACAGGCCACGCGGCGAGCTCCTTTAAGAGAAATACAGTCTATACCCTGGCTAAGGAGGTAACCAATGGTAAGGGACGAAATCGAAAGGCTTAAGCAGGTCTATGAAACCATAAAAAACGACAAGGAAGCGAAAGCCATAATCAAGGAAGGCAAGGCGATTATGGATGCATTCCTTAAGAAGGGCGACAAAGACATCATGGCCAAGTTGACCGGCTATGCCGATGTGGATGAGACTATCGCCCTCGCCCACAAGGGACAGAAAATGCGAGAGGCATATCAGGCCCGAAGCAAGGCTATTCATTTTATTACCAATGTCCTACAAGTCGTTTCGAGATTCATGCCGGTTGTCAAGGAAGCGGCCGAAGCGGCGGACAATATCCGCAAAACCGCCAAGAAAAGCGTCAAGAAGAGTCTCAAGAGAAGGAAAAAATAAATGGAAAGCCCGACCAAGCTTCACGGTGTTCATGTAACAAGTGACCCGCAGCCCGTCCTCGATGTATTGGCTAAGGGCGGCGATATCTCCAAAGGCCGCAAAGAGGGCCTTGTCGGCGACCTCGGAAGCTCGGGACTTTATTTCAGTCAGGCCCCGCAGTTGTGGACGGGAAGGGCATACGGTAAATGGGAATTCCTCAAAAGTCTTCCCCAAGCCAAAAGGGAAGCTCTCGCCGATAAACTCATGAAAGAGCTTCGCAAAGAAAGAGATGACCGCTACATAACGGAATGGGAGCTCGAAACCGCGCTTCGCTACATAGACCACTATGTCACTCACGACTACGCGGGCTCGATAGTAATGTTAGCCGGGCAGCCATATAATATAGCCTTCTGGAAAGAAGAATGGCTAAGTCCTCTCGGCATAGAGCAGGGCAAACCCCCTGTCTATGTCGAGGTCGAGGCGGTGGGCCGGTTTGCGGACTTGACGGGGCTGGCTATAACTCCGGAGTTAATCGAGAGGCTTAAGAAGGAAGGTTATGACGGAGCTTACCACAGAGGCGACATGATAAATCTGCCTCAAAGCGTGGTCTGGAACACACATGCCATAACAAAATTCGGCGAGATGGCTTTTGCCCGTAATCCTTCTATATGGCCGTTGTTTGCTACCGGGCTTGCTACCGGCGTGGCAAGCGGTTCAGCCTTCGCCCTCACCGGTTATCTGCTTAATAAATACGTAAAAAACCCCGAGATTAAGGTCTCTAAGGGGGCATTGGGGACTCCGATGATAAAGTGGTCTGGCAGGACTTATCTATTGTCATACAGAAGTTGGGACGGGAGCTATGTCTTCGTTGACCCCGAAACAAAGCAGAGAATCGAGTTTGCTCCGCCCGAGGGCCGCAAATGGGAAGTAAGTCCGATGTCCCCGGGAGCTCCCCCGGAGTTTTCGCAAATACCCAGACCCGGCGAATGGGTTTATGACCCGGCAGCGCGAAAGGTCTATCAGAGACCCATAGAGAATCCGGATATAGTTTCTCCTCATCCGGAAGAGGTCGAACATCTCCAAGGGCAGGTAAAAGAGCTCTGGAAGAAAGCTTGCGAGTATGAAGGAATCCCGGTTGACAGCAAGTTTGTCATATTCAGCAAGGACAACCCATACAACGAAGCTTACAACAGGGCGATGACTCAATACATGAAAGTCAAGAAGGAGTTTTATAAGGCAGTCGGCAAGCTCTTTGAGCGAAAGAGAGAGGAAAGAATGGACAACCCCATAGATGATTATAAAGGCTTCCGCGCTTGGATAACTCCCATCCCGGAAGAGGATAGCGAAGGAAAATGGGATTATGATGTCAAAGTCCAGCGCCTAAGCGATGGCAAAACAAAGACATTAAAAGTCTCCGGAGGCTGGCAAGTTGCCGAGAGCTATGCCCGCAAGCTAATGGATGAGCTCCGCGATGTCGAAAATCCCTGCTATGCCGATAATCCTATTCAAATAACGCTTCACAGAGGCAGCTACCCCACCCTGATAAGCTCCGAAGCGGCGACCCTTCTTCGTGCAGGCAGGCGCGGCGGAATGAAGCCATCCGACTACAAGACGATTCTCCTGTCCGAGTATGAAAATATTGGCAGGGGCGGCGGTTACGCATCCGGAGATATCTGGAAGCGCAAGGACGGCATGGCTACACTCGAAGAGACATTTAACAGCGAAATAGGGGCCTTCATATTGCGCGTGGCAAAACCCCATGCCGACAATAAGCGACAAGTAAATCCGGACGACTACGCAGGTAAATACGCCCTTGTAAAGGACAACAAGATTATCTTTGAAGGCACCAAAAACGAATGCCTCATTTTTCTACAT
>WJKZ01000060.1 GCA_014728785.1 Candidatus Omnitrophota bacterium | reverse complement strand
GATAAACAAAGAGTCTGAAGACAAATTCTCCAAAGGAGAAGCTGCCTTTTCCTTTAACGGAAGCTGGGCCGTAAATGTCTATAACCAACTTAACCCTGAGCTGAATTATGCTTTCTTCTCTCTGCCGCGGGTATCCGAAAAATATCCCGTACGTATATGGGGAGGAGCGGGTTCGGCTTTCATGGTTAATGCCGCCTCTCCGAAAAAGGAAGAAGTAATCGACTTCCTTAACTGGCTCACTTCAAAAAAACAACAGGTATATCTGGTCAAAGAAACCAATAACCTGCCGGCAATAAAAGAATGTGATAATGCCCTGCCGGAGATACTTGCCCCTCTAAGTGAACATTTCGATATGTTAACCCACCCCAACACCTGGCCCCGGAATGAAAACTCCAGAGTGATAGAAGTCTTAAACAAAGGGCTTCAGCAGATAGTTATGGGGATAAAAACACCGGAGGAGGTTGCCTCCGAGGCGCAGAGGGTAAAAGAAAGGGTTATGAGGAGATGAGAACCAGTACTATCCGGGAACAAGGAGTCAATTTTTCTTTTGTCTTACCGGCTCTCCTCATATTTTCAACATTTTATTTATATCCCTTTTTCTACACGTTTGTGTTAAGTTTTCAACGGGGAGACGGAATTTATTTTTCTGAATTTGTGGGTCTGGCTAATTTTCAGGAAATCCTTTTCCATGACAAAGAATGGTGGAGGACCATGTACAACGGGGCGTTTATTACTTTCTGGGCCCTGACTTTTCAGAATATTCTGGCCTTCATCCTGGCCCTGGGAGTAGATAAAACCATAAAAACGGGCAAGTTTTACCGGGTAGTATTCTTTATCCTGCCCGTTCTCTCAGAAATAATAATCGGTTTACTTATGCGTGAAATATTAATATCAAATCCCGGCATACTAAACCAGTGGTTTGAGCGCATAGGGCTGGGGTTTCTGACAAGTAACTGGCTGGGAAAAGAAAAAGTGCTACTTACCACCGCGCTGGTTCATTGCTGGAAAGGGTTTGGTTGGGCTTTCGTTATATTCCTGGCCGGCCTTCAGACCATTCCCGAACAATTATATGAGGCTGCCAGGATTGACGGAGCCAACAGTATTCAGAGCTTTTGCAGAATAACAGCACCGCTTCTTATGCCGGTAATATCACTGGTAATGGTTTTGACCATCCTGGGGACAATGCAGGCCTTTGCCATGATATTAGCTTTAACCAGAGGCGCGGGGGGACTTACGGAAGTACCGGTAATGCGCATTTATAACCATTTGCGGGGCAGCCAGGTCGGTTTAGCTTGCGCCGAGGGGATAGTCCTTGGTATTATACTTATCTCTATTTCCTATGTCATGTTTAACGTCTCTAAACAAATAAGGAAACGCTGGGGTGTATTACAGAATTAAAAAAATAATACTGCTGGTTGTTTTGCACACTTTTTTGATGAGTGTGGCTTTAAGCTGTATTTCCCCTTTATTCTGGATGCTTAACGCCTCCTTTAAAAGCGAAGAAGAATTCCGTTCAGATTACGGACTGGAGTTGGCTTCAAGCTTAAACTGGGATAACTATAAAATAGCATTAACTGACGGAAAACTGGCTTTTTATTTTTTAAACAGTGTGTTTTATACTTTCGTAACAGTTTTTTTAATAGTTATGATTTCCTCCTTGGCTGCTTTTGCATTTTCACGACTGGAATTTCCCGGCAAAAATGCTATATTTTTTATTTTCCTCACAGCTATGATGATACCCCTTCCGGCAGGATTCGTGCCGGTCTATATCTTGCTGAATAAGCTGCATCTGGTCAACCGGACAGGCTATGTTCTGGCGATGTCTAATATGGGTCTGTCCCTAAGTATATATCTGCTTAAAACGTTCTTTGACCAGCTCCCGCGGGACCTGGAAGACTCAGCGAGAATAGACGGGTGCAATAAAATGCAGATATGGTGGAACGTTGCTTTGCCCCTGATTGCTCCGGCTTTAGCTGTGGTTATAATTTTTAACTCTCTTAATGTGTGGAATGAGTTTGTTCTGGCATCGCTTATGTTCACCAACGATAAATTAATGCCTCTACAGGTGGGATTGATGGAGTTTTACAACCGTAATATCATACAACATACTCTATTGATGGCTTCATTAACAATTGCCGCTCTGCCGATAGTAATCTTATATCTGCGTATGCAAAGACAAATAATAAAAGGTATAACCGCCGGGGCACTGGTAGGTTAATAACATTAAAGTCAGGTGAGAAAGATGAAATATAAAAATCTGCTGTTGTTAGTAACCGGCTTACTATTCTGCTTTACCGCCGGCGCAGCTCCCCAGGATTCTTATGAGTACGTAAAAAAAGGCTGGTCTTTGCTGGGTAAGGGAGAGTTCGAAGAAGTCTATAGATTAACGGATGAATGTATTGAGAAATTTTCTCAAAAAGCGGACATCCTGGCCTCGGGACTCGAATCTTTTCCCTCTAAAGGCGAAGAAGATAATTACGCCCCGATGAATAATGTCGCTACCTGTTATTTTATTAAAGGGGAAACCCTGATAAAGGAAGGCAAGACCGACGAAGCAAAAAAAGTTTTTGAAACGGTAATCGAGAAGTATCCTTATGCTCAAAGCTTCGATCCCCGCGGCTGGTACTGGTCCATAAAAGAAAAAGCCGAAATGACTCTGAACAAGCTTGAAACCGGAAGGGTTGAAGAGGCAGAGTCCGAGGAAGATGTGGTTATAACAAGAGTAACTCTTTATGATAAAGGAGATGAATTTCCCGTTGATTATGAAAAATACGGAAAATTCCTGAATGAAGGCAAGAAAAATTACAAATTTGTAATAAAAAACCCTATCGGTTTGTCAGATGCAGTGGGGGAAGGCATATACCCTAACTC
>WJKZ01000005.1 GCA_014728785.1 Candidatus Omnitrophota bacterium | reverse complement strand
GGGGCGGAGCTCCATTACGGCTGGAGCAGGAAAGAAACCCTGGGTAAAAATATCCACACTTTGCTTAAAACAATTTTTCCTGAAACGCTTGAGAAAATCACGGCAGTTTTAGAAAAGAGAGGTTTCTGGGAGGGGGAGCTTAAACATACCGCTAAAGACGGCAGGACGCTGACGGTTTCAAGCCGTTGGGTCCGCGGGGAGAAAAGCGGCGGGAGTTCTTCGGTTTTGCTTGAGATAGATACCGATATGAGCCGGCAGAAAGAGATAGAAGAACAACTCAGGAAAGCGGTAGAGGTTTTAGATAGAACTATTGAAGAAAAAAATATTGAAACTTCTTTGTCGGAAATCATGTTGGTAGAGAAGATAGAAGAGCTCTGGGAAAATAAAAACCTGCTTGAAAGGATATTTTCAAGCACTAATTTCCTTATCGCTTACATGGATAGAGATTTTAATTTTATCCGGGTTAACAAACAGTATGCCTTAGCCGACGGGAAGAGCCCGGAGTTTTTTCCGGGCAAAAACCATTTTAAGCTTTATCCCAGCAGAGAGAATGAAAAGATTTTTAAGAACGTCCTCCAGAGCGGCGAAACCTATTTTGCCTACAGCAGAGAGTTCCGATACCCCCGGATACCCCAGAAGTCTACTTTCTGGGACTGGAATCTTATTCCGGTAAAGGACAAAGAAGGCAGTGTCGACGGTCTTCTTTTATGCATGGTAGATGTAACAAAGAGAAAAAGGGCAGAAGACGAGCTCAATTCAGTCCGGAAAAAATTAGAAGAGACAAAAAGGCTTTCTGAGATGGGAAAACTGGCTGCAACAGTTGCTCATGAGTTGAGAAACCCCTTAAGTGTTATAAACACCGCTTTATATAATGTAAGACGAAAAAACACAAATCCTTCTCTGGAAAAACATCTTAACAATATAGAAAGAAAAATCCATGACAGCAACCAGATAATAAATAACCTTTTGTTTTATTCCCGGCTTAAAAAACCGGAGTATCAACGCATAAATGTTGAGAATTTGGTGAGAGAATGCCTGGCATATCTTGGCAAGCGCTACCGTAATCAGGGAGTGAAGATTATGCATAAAATCGAAGTCTCCAAAGATTTATTTATTGAGGCCGACCCTTATCAAATCCAGGAGGTGTTGTCTAACGTCTTAAGTAACGCCCTGCAGGCCCAGGATTCAGGTGAGGCCAGAATATACTTGAAAGTAGCAAAAACAGAGGAGGATATACAGTTTACGGTTAAAGACAGGGGTAAGGGCATCCCTCCTCAATATCTGTGCCAGGTATTCGACCCATTTTTCACCACAAAGTCAAGAGGGACGGGTTTGGGCCTTACGATATGCAGGGAATTAATCAACCTTCATAAGGGGAGGCTTGATATATCCAGCGTTGAAGGTAAAGGTACAACGGTAAAGATTGTTCTGCCTCTAAACAGAGCCGAGGGTAGAGGATAATGGAAAATAACAAAAAAAGTATTCTTTTGGTTGATGATGATGCCGAGTTCTGCGAAGAACTGAAGGATTTGCTGGAGGAAGAAGGCTATGAAATTGATACTGCTTCAGATGGGAGAGAAGGCCTCAAGACAGCTTTGACTAAAAGCTATGACCTTATTTTTTTGGATATCAAATTACCGGGGATGAACGGCTTGGATATACTGGAAAAACTAAAAAGCGAAAGTGTTGAGTCGCCGGTGATAATTATTTCCGCGAGCCCTTCTGTAGCTAAATATACAAGCAGTGAGGTCAAAAACGATAATTTCGGCGAAGATGCTGCTTTGAAATTGGCCGACGGGGCGATGGGGAAACCCTTTGACATAGAGAAGACATTAAAAACCGTCGAGGAGCTTACAGGGAGATAATTGTCTTGTTTTTAAATTTACTTTCAGGCAAGGACAAGCAAAACAGAACAGTTTAAGCTTACGCTTTGTCCAGAGAGATTCAATGCCGGGATGAGCAAAAGAGTGTAAAATATTGATATTTTAAGGGAGGGATAATGAAGTCTTTAGAGCCCAAAGTTTCCATAATCGGAGCAGGCAATGTGGGTAGCACATTCGCCTTTTCCCTTTTGACCAGCGGCTTAGCCAGAGAGATAGTGCTGGTAGATAAAAACCGGCGAAAAGCAGACGGCGAATGTATGGACTTGAACCACGGTTTAAGTTTTACCAAGCCGGCAAAGATTTATTCAGCCGGCTACGAAGGATGCAAAGATTCGGATGTTGTAGTAATTACGGCCGGGGCCAAACAGAAGCCGGGCCAGACGAGGCTGGATTTGGTTAAAACCAATACCGAAATATTCAAATCCATGGTGCCTGATGTTGTAAAAAATGCACCGGATTCGACTATTCTGGTTGTAACTAATCCGGTAGATATATTAACTTATGTCACTTTGAAGATATCCGGTTTGCCCAAAAAGAAAGTTTTAGGCTCGGGTACGGTGCTGGATACTTCAAGATTCAGGTATTCGATAAGTTCACATTGCAACGTCGATACCCGCAATGTACATGCCTATATTATAGGCGAGCACGGAGATACCGAACTTCCTGTTTGGAGCAATGCTAATATAGGAGGGATGGTTTTTGCTGAATACTGTCCTTTCTGTGACAAAAAATGTGAATACAAAAAAGAGCTGAATGCCATATTCGAAAAAGTTAAAAATGCAGCCTACCAGATTATCGATGCTAAAGGAGCCACTTATTACGCAATCGCTCTGGCTTTGGTAAGAATAGTCGAGGCTTTGCTGAGAGACGAAAATTCTGTTTTACCGGTGTCGACCCTTATAGAAGATTATTGCGAAGTCAATGATGTTTGTCTGAGCGTGCCTTCAATAATAAATGCTTCCGGAGTAGAGAAAATTCTCAGGTTAAGGCTGTCTGATGAAGAAAAAGCCGGTTTTCAAAAATCCGCTTCATCCCTTAAGAAAATACTGTCAGACATAGAGCTTTAGGGCCGGTATGCATAAAAAATTTTGAGAATCTGATTCTTCCGCCGCTTAAAAGATTACGGCCGAAGTCTGCGGTATTATTATCTTTTCAGAAAGCAGTATTTCAGTTAAAATGGAATATGTTTTTTGGTAATTTTAGCTGCAGAAGGTTGCTGTCTGCAGGTCTTTTCTTTTTTGTAACAGCTCGTTTTTGCCGGATTATTCGCTAAGAGATGAATTATAAAAAAAATTTAGAACTTTGCAGGGAAATTATCGGGAAATCCCGTACTATAGCCATCTCCGGGCACATTAACCCTGACGGCGATTCCTTGGGTTCGCTTCTTTCCCTGGGCTTGGGGCTTAAAAAGCTGAAAAAAACAGTCTATATGATTAGCGCAGACAGGATTCCGGGTCGTTATCGTGGACTTCCCGGGGCAGGAGACGTAATTGTTTACACCAGAAAAAAATGTGATTTAGCTATTGCGGTAGATTGCGGCAGCAAAGAACTTCTGGGTAATACCTATAAGGTTTTTAAAAGAGCTG
>WJKZ01000059.1 GCA_014728785.1 Candidatus Omnitrophota bacterium | reverse complement strand
GCCTGAAACAAAACCTGTACCCGAAGAAGAACCTTTGATTTTGCCGAGAAGGACTCCGGAAAGAATACCCGAAAGAGTACCTGTACCTGCTCCCAGAAGACAACCCCGGAGAGAACCTGCTAAGGTGCCGGTAGGTCTTAAAACATTGTGTTTTACTTCTTTGTCAGGGGGGCAGAGAAATATTGACCTGGAATCAGCAATTTATTCTACCTTTCCCCGAGGAGCAGACCATATTTTGGCTCAAGTAGAGGAAGTAGAGCCGACAGAAGTCATCGTAGAGGGGGACAGGGGTAGAGATATTGTTATACATTACTTAGCATATCTTATCCATGGTCATGGTTTGGCGGCATTTAACGCCTGGCGGCATTCTGCCCTTGCCAGTAAAGTAGGTAAATTCGGAGATAAGGTAGCAACCCAGGCTTTGGAATACTGGTACAATCTCTTACCTTTCGGTTTACGGACCGAAGCCGCTGAAGGAGCACGGGATGAAGCGGCTACAGTTGAGGGTAGTTACGGCCTGACCCGCCTGGTTTCAGAAAAGAGTGATATAGAAATAAGTTACGCTAACGACCCGGTTGAGGTTACAGAACGTCTGCAGAGACATTTTTATCTATCTTGTGTATCTATCGCTTCTTACGCTCTACATGAATTATGCGATTTATTTGATGTAAACATCCCTGGATTAAGCCTTCCGGACAGAGTATACATGTTTGGGATTATGGGGCCGAAAGGAAGTAATGTAGAAATCGATTTACCCAGAGGCCGTTTTGTCGGAGAAAACATGAGGAGGGTTGCGAAAGTAAGGAATAGTTCAGTTTCGGAGTTAAGAGTAACCGGTGTACTCTTGCGGGAGCGGCACCTTGGCATTATAAACGACGCTTTACGTTATTTAGGAATAGACGAAGATGCGGTACCCGAAGATTTAAGGCAATATGTGAGGACAAGAGAGGATGATAGTGTTTATTTTACTAACCGTTTTTCTCTGGCCGAAGCTAAAAGCTATGTAAAATCCAGGCTGGGAGGAAGACTTGTATTGAGAAACAGCGAAGGCGGCTGGATTAAGCTTGTAACTGACGGCGACCTTATGCCGGTAATGGAAATTATAAGAGGTACGGCAGATATTTCTTTCGGGGCCGGCGGAGTTGCCGAAAGTATGATAAAGGTAAGAATGGGCTACCACTATATTGATTTTCAGGGAAGAGCCGTCTCTTATCTGGGAACTATGGACGGAAAGCCCGATGCGGTTCAGGTAACTGACTCTTCCGCACGCTACCTGCAGATCGGAGAAAAGAAAGGTAAACCAATAGATGAGATAGCTTTATGCCGGGAAGTAGGCCTTGAGCCGCTAATAAGTGATGCAGGTGAGTATATTATCGACATACTTTTCGATAAAGATACTATAAGCGGCGGCCCATATAATATTTCTATCGTAACCTGTCCTTTAGGCGGTCCTCAAGGCAAAAACGATTACGTACCGGAATTAGATGAAGTACAGGTAGCTGATTCAGGACAGGCGATTCTTGTTTCTTACCTGGTAGTTTATCCCTCAGGAAGAATAGAGGTTATTCGCGTGAGGTATGCAACACCTTTGGCAGATTACCAGCAATATTTAGAGAATTCCGATACTCTTCAGGAACGTGTTGCCTGGAGTACTTTAATTGCCCGTATTTATGGGAATCTCAAGATGTATGAGGAAGCAGAACGTTACCTTTTTAAAGCACTGGAGAAAGCAGAAATAATGGATGGGCCTGAAGTAAAGAGGCACATTGAGTCTATTCAGGCTTATTACCGGGGTATGAAAGAAATATTGGCAACCCGCCTGCCCGATATAACTGAAGCCGAGATACTTTTTACTCAAGCTCGGGAAAAAGGTTTTAAATTAGGCCAGGTGATGCTTGAGGTAATTGAATACGGTCAGCCGCAAACCAGTACCTCCCCTCTTCTGGATGCTCTGGATAATGTAATTAAATCAGCTAATTCCGAGCGAAAAGAAGCAGAGGAGAAGTTTTTTACAACTCTGCAAACTGCCGATAAAAACGATATACACCTGATACGTCTTCTTTTAATTCGCCTGGCAGCAATGCCTCAGGATGTAATTTCTTCCCAAAAAATAAAGGATTTTATTCACAGAGTAATAAATTATGCTTTAGCTAATCCGGCATTTAATGAAGAGGTTGGGCTGATGATTTCAGAATTACCTGAATTGAGAAGATTGCATCAAAAAATGCAAGAAGGAAGTGAACCTCACAATCCTAAATCTACTCTTATCTCATTTAGCGGAGGCCACAGGCGTAGCAACAGCTACTATAACCGGAGTCAAAAGAATAATAATATTTTTATCTCGACCCTCATGAAGGCTCTGGTAGCGGGTGCTGTATTATTCACTTTAACGCATTTTGG
>WJKZ01000058.1 GCA_014728785.1 Candidatus Omnitrophota bacterium | reverse complement strand
GCTTATCTTTTATACCGCTTTTTTTATACCAGTAACGGCTTAAATCGGCTGCTGCCGGACTCAATTCTTCCGGATGGTTGTATACAATGCGTTTTATTTTATATCTTTTCTTTTTGGCGTATTTTTTAATATCTGACGACAATTCTTCATCGAAACCCCACTCGGACTCAGGAGCCTCAGAAAGAGGAGAAGGGATTTCCCATTTATGCTTAGGGGAACCTTGCCTTTTTAGAAAATCCTTGATTCTGCGGCTGCCTTTATGATATTCTTCTCCGCCAACATCCCCCAGGCCGCCGAGCTGAAAATAATGATTCCGGCTTATTTTAACTACCGGCCACTTGTATCTGCAATCGGATATAAAAATAGTCCCACCCGGAATCAGAGCTTTACTTATGTAATCTTTCAGATACTCCCCCAGACGCAGCCTTTTTACTCTAAAATACCCCATATTTGCAACCATTACTCTGTCCTGAATAGGGTCATGCATCTGGTAGGCACGCATGTAGGGTAATTTTTTCCTTATTGTCTCAGCTACGCCTTTCCCCCACTCCGCATCTTTTAAGAGCTCATCGGGATGCATTTTTCTTGATACAGCCAAAAGGATTGTCTGGGGAATCCAGGGGATACCTAAAGCTGCACATATATGAATCAAGGCCCCGTTTGAAGAACCTATCATTATTGCCGGGTATTTCTTCTTCGGGTAAGACTCTGTTATCCAGTTACTTATATATTCGTCATTAACAAGACGCAGGCTTTTAACGTTGAGGCTTTCAAATGTGCCGCTTAATCTATAAATAGACTCTCTTAGCTTTTCAGGGCCTATGTTGACGATATCTCCCACCATCTTGGGCAACCGGGCCGGCAGGCTCACTCCTTCTTCGGCTCCGGAAAGAAAATTTCCCAGGGAGAAAAGCATTGTTGAGGAGGAATCAAAATCGGGGATAAACTTTATTTTTGAATTATTTTTATCTTTCATATATTGAAATATCAACCGGCCAGGTTAACATTTAAAGCTGGGAAGAAATTACTTTTGCTCACTAAATAAAAACAGGGTGACGTTTTAATTACGGCACCCCCTTTTTTTCTAAAATAATCACCCGCAGGAGCCTTTTCCGCAAGAACTTTTGGGGCAACTGCTCCCCGCTTGTCTGCCGCAATTATCATCTTCGAGTTTAATCCTTTTTCTCAGCTCAGAAAACTCCGAATCCCTTAGCATAGCCCTTATTTTTTTCTTATTCAAAATTCACCTCCTCTTTATTCAGAAAACATAATTAATTAAAATACACCGCTTACGACCTCTCCCCTCCTGAAATCATAAGGCTCAAATATCCGCTTATTTTTATTCTATTTTCTCTATAACACCGCAGGCAATACGGGCTCCTCCCCTGCCTGCAGGGTCGGTAATATAATCATCGGGGCTCTGGTGTATAACCACAGAAGTCCCGCCTTCCTTAAGGAGAAAATTAACTTCGCCGGGAAGTAGAGTAAGTCTCTTTGTGATAACCTCACCCTCAAATACCCCGTTTTCGTCTACTTCTATGTTGGGTAAATCTCCGGCATGGGGCCCTTGCGGGTTAAGAAACCCGTGTTTTGTGTTTTCCGGGTTAAAATGGCCTCCCGCGCTTTTAAAATCAGGGGGCATGCACACTCCTGCTTCGTGTATATGGAAAGCATGTTTTCCCGGAGCCAAGCCTGTAATTTTTATGCTTATTTTTAACCCTTTATCGGCCTCCTCAAACATAACACTGCCGGCTCTTTCGCCTTCAGGAGTGTAAAGTTCAGCTTTTGCCTTCATGCCCTTTTCAACAGCAAAAACCCAACAAGCCAAAGACAGAAAAAACAGCGTTAATACGAAAAAACCCGTTACTCTTTTCATTCTCCGCCTCCTTTTGTACTAATTCTCCTTGCTTCCTTCACCATCTGGCTGGAATAACCCCATTCATTATCGTACCAGCTAATAACCTTAACCAAATTCCCGTCTACAACCTGTGTCATTTCCAAATCCACCACAGATGCTCGGGGGTCTTTTATTATGTCGGTAGAGACAAGTGATTCCTCAGATACTCCAAGAATACTCTTATATTTATCACTCGCGGCTTCTTCTTTAAATATCTTATTGACTTCTTCTTCACTGACATCCCTCTCTGTCACAAAAACAATATCGGCAACAGAACCCACAGGGACAGGCCCCCGTACTGCTATTCCGTTAAATTTACCCTTTAATTCAGGAAGAGCTTTGGCTGTCGCCTTAGCCGCACCGGTTGAGGTGGGAACAAAATTTACCGCAGCTGCTCTTCCCCTTCTCAATTTCTTGCTGGGGCCGTCCACGATATTCTGAGTCGAGGTATAAGCATGGATAGTCGTCATTATTGCCTTTTTAATACCGATTCTTCTTTTCATAATCTCAACAACCGGAGTGATACAATTTGTGGTACAGCTCGCACATGAAAAAGATTTGCTACCTTCTCCGGCTGTATTGACCCCGTGCACTACTGTAGGCACATCCTCGCTTTTTGCCGGAGCAGAAAGGATTACGTTTTTGGCACCGGCCTCTATATGTTTCTTCAAATCTTCTCCTTTGGTAAATATTCCCGTGCACTCAAAAACTACATCAATACCTAAGTCTTTCCAGGGAAGCTGAGACGGATCTTTTGAGCTGAATACTTTTATCTCTTTGCCGTCGATTACTATAGAGCCGGTTCTTGCCTCTATTTTTCTCTCATAGCGCCCGTAGACAGAATCCTGTCTTAATAAGTACACAAGGTTCTCAACAGGCACAAGGTCATTAACTGCGACCAAATCCAGATTGTCTTCACCCATTACAATCTTCAAAGTCGCCCTTCCTATTCTTCCTAAACCGTTAATAGCTACCTTTGCCATAGTTACCTCCTCTTGTTTAAATCAAGGTGAATAATATTTTATTTTCGGTTTCCTGCTTATGTAACTTTTCACAAGACGGCCTTGAAGAGCCGCAAGCCAAAGGAGCTTGGGTAAGGGATGTTTTCTTTCGAAATCACTTATCGCCGGCTTGCGGCTACTCTGGGCCTGTATATGAAAAGCAGGACAACTTAATGCATCATCCCGCGCATATGATCTCCCTCCATCTCATGCATCCTTTGATATTCACCCATTTCTTCCTGAGGGCCCATCATGCTTTTCATTTTGTTCTTCATGTTCTGCATCCAGAGGTCCTTTAATTTATTGTACTGGTCTGCGGATAAAATATTTTTGAGATTCTGATAGGCAGAAACTACTCTCTTGGCTTTTTCTTTCTTGATATCATATTTACGGTCTATGAGAGAATTTATGGTCCCGATATCCAGGTCATCTCTGATAAATTCTCTCTTAACATCAGCTATTATCATTTCAATCTGGCGCTTACTCTCTATTAAATCTTTTTTAAGGTCAAATTTTTCATTAATAATCATCTCCTTCTGGTCATCGCTGAGATTGATATCATCCTCATAAGCAAATATAAAATGGACTTTTTTAAAGAACTTATCTTCCAGGTCCATACCTTTATCTTTACCTTCATACATCCCGCCGTGCATTCCTCCCATCCGGCACACTGAACCTCGTTTGGCTTTAGCATAGCTGGAAGAGGTGATTAAAAAAATCGACAACACTGCTATGGAAACTATTTTTATTCCTGTCTTCATTTCCCCCTCCTTTTAAAAATTTAACTTTCCTTTGATTGCTTCAAAAATATTTATTTCCCCTCTGCCACCTCATTGATAAGTGAAGCCATAATAAAATCATTATCCGTTAACCCGCCGGCTGTATGTGTGGTAAGGGTTACTTTTAATTTTTTATAGGTCAGTGTCAAAGCAGGGTGATGCCCCTGTTGCTGGGCGATAACACTAACTAAATCAAGCAAATCTTTGACCTCTGAAAAATTATCTCTCCTGAATTCTTTCCTTAACCTCCTACTTTCTATTACCTCCCAACCGCTTATTTCAGAAAGCCTCTCCTTTATCTTATCTTCACTCAAAGGAGGAGTGCCTGATTGGCAGGGAGTACAGTGTTTTGACAGTCTGGTTTCCGCCGGTAAAGAAGCATTGGCCAGAACCTCTTCTACTTTTTTGATTACCTCCTCATAATCGGGAGCATTGGTGGCTTCCTCCACCACCTGCAGGTAACGCAGAATATCGTTTTTGTCGATTACCATTACCGAACGGGCCAGGAGGTTAAGTTCTTTTATAAGAAGACCGTAATTTATCCCGAAAGAAGAATAGCGGTAATCCGACAGGACATGAACATTTTGGATATTATTAGCCTGGCAAAACCTATCCTGAGCAAAAGGTAAATCCTTACTAACCGCCATTATTACAACTTCATCAGATAGCTCTGATGCCCTTTTATTAAATTCTTTTACCTGAAGGTCGCAGACTTTGGTGTCCAGAGAAAGGAAAGTTGTAAATATCTTGACCTTACCTTCAAAGTTAGAAAGAGTAACTTCTTCTAAATTGCCCGAAACGAGCCGAAAATCGGGAACAAGTTCTCTCTTCTTTAGTTTAAGTCCTTTAAGGGTAAGCGGCTTTCCTTTAAATGTTATTTTTCCCATTATTTCTTCCTCCTTACTTTATATAACTATCTTTTAGGAATATGTACTTTTCGATTTAACTTATCTTCTTTTCTTTATTTCCTCGATTACTCCTTTATACTTCTGGTGTATCATTTTCATATCGAATTCCCGGCATCTGCAGACCATCTCTTCTTTTTCCCTCTCATCGAAATATTCCATTACCGGAAGAAAAAAATGATTATCTTCTTTATCGATATGAGCCGGGTAAAAATCAATGAGCCTGTGCATATTCTTCTCTATAAGGCTTACACTTTCTTTATCCCCCTGTAAGTATTTCTTTTTAGCTTCCGCCAAAGAAGCCAATACCTGCCGTCCGAAGACATGTTCATCCAGGAGTTCTTCCATAATCTTTTTATGTTTCTGAGAAATCGGTTTTTCCTTTAGCTCTTTAAAAAGTATATCCTCCTCTTTACCATGATGACATTCATCGGCATAAACTTTTATAAAGTCAATAACTTTGTCAATAAAATTGATGTCCGGCTTTCTTCCTTCTTTAAGCCGGGCCGACTCCCACAACATCAGCTTAATCATTTCTTCAATAATGCGGTGTTCCTTCATCAACATCCCAACCGGTAACATCGGTCTTCCTCCTTTTTATTTTCCTAAAGCCTGTTCTAAATCCATAGCATGTTCCTGTTCCACCGAAAGGATATTTCTCAATTGCTGAGCGAGGTGATATAGATTTAATTCTTCTGCCTGTTTTATTCTGGCTATATACCTCGCGATGGCATCATTTTCACCGTCTAAATCCTGTTTCAACATTTTTTCGTTACTTTTAGATATCTCGGGCACCGGCATATCCACTATAGGCGTTCCTCCCAGGTAATCAATTTGGCCGGCTAAGGTAATTGCGTGCTGTAACTCTTCCTGGGCATGAACGGCAAGTTCTTTCTGGATATTCTGATACATCGCTCCTTTTAATACTCCCTGGTGCTGGGTATACTGCACCATAGCCTTATACTCTAAGGCCAAGTCTTTATTTAAAAGTTGTATTAACTTTTGTTTTGTTAATTTTGCCATAAATCCTCCTTAATTTACCGGCTAAATACGGGCCTCTCTCTTAATAAGAGCCCAAAGCCGGGAGGTAAACAGCAATACACACCGCCATTATTAACCGACCAAGCCCTTTCTCTCCCGCGACAAATGCGCTTCTATCAGACCTCAAGGCAATAGCTCTGTTGCTCATCTACTCCACAGTTATTTCTTTTGTGTTTTCCCATAAACCGTGAATATTACATTTTTCCCAAGCCTTTAAGGGTCCGTGGGCGTGGCTCAGCTTAACCTTAAAGGTTGCTTCAGGAAAACTTGCTCCTCCTGAATACGAAGCCCTGCCCAGATAGGTATCCCCGCAATAAAGTTCAATCCACTCTATAAAATGTGCCGCTTCGTTAGGATGAGGGTGTAACTTGCCTACCTCTACCTTTACCTGGAAAGACTCATCTTTTCTGACCTTATCCGGTGCCTCTACCACAGGAATGTGTTTTTTTTCAAGGTCTGTTAGGCTCTCCCTATCCTTGGGTTCATTTACCCCGCATAAAATATCTTCTTCACACTTCCATTGTCCCGGCATATCTCCCTCCTTCTTTATTTTTCCGGTTTACTCGGCTCAGAAACCTTTTCCAATACATCTCCGGCTAATTCTTCGTTTACCCGAACCGCGATATCGCCTAAAGAAACAACACCTACCAGTCTTTTATTCCTGCTTAAAACCGGCAGGCGCCTGATTTGCTTGGTTTTCATCCTTTTTGCGGCTTCCTCTACCCCTTCGTCGTCGAAACATATACGCATATCTTCGGAAATTATATTCTGGACTTCGGTTGCATTGGGGTCTTTACCTTCAGCGATAGCTTTAACTACTATGTCGCGGTCTGTGATTACGCCTTTCAATTTTTCTCCGTCACAGACGGGAAGCATTCCTACATTTAAACTTTTCATCTTACCTGCTGCATCTTTTACGGTACTATCCGGAGAAATCACTTCGATATCTTTTGTCATAAATTCTTTTACTATCATATAGCCTCCTCCCTATCACTCTTTTTAAATTCTTAATTCTTCTGCTCTGTTTCAAAACCTGACTGATAAATATTTGCTTTTTTCAAAGTCCCTGAACTTATTCCCATCTTATTTTTTTCAAAAGAAATAGCAACCGGCTATCGCCCCTTTGTATTGACTTTCCTCCACCAGGATTTTATTTTCTTTCCATGATCTCCGAAACTTCTTCATCGGAGACGTCATACCAATTCAGGTAGCCTTGAGCCACAGCCCTGAAATTTAAAGGGGTTTCTAATATGATTACTTCATCGACTTCGTCCTTCAGTTTTTCAACCATCCGGGGTGAAGAAATCGGAGAAGCTACTATTATCTTTTTTGCCTCTTGGCTTTTACATAAAAGGATAGAAGCACCCATCGTAGAACCCATCGCAATACCGTCATCAACGAGGATAACAGTCCGGTCTTTAATATCGGGCAAAGGCTTTCCCTTCCTTAATGTTTTTATTCTGCGTTCTATTTCTCTTTTTTGTTCTTCCTTAATGCGGGGAATAACCTCCTGCGGAATCCACTTTACTGAATCCTGAATCATAAAGGTGCTTCCGTCCTCAGATATTGCCCCGAAGCCCGCCTCCGGATTAGCCGGAAGGGGAAGTTTTCTGGTAATAATCATAGAAAAATCAGCCCCAAGTTCTCTGGCTACATGATAACCCACCTCTACTCCACCGCGGGGAATAGCCAGTACCAGTAAACCCTCTCCCTTATATTTACTCAGGGATTTAGCTAACTTTCTTCCTGCGTCTTTTCGGTCTTCAAACATTATTCTCCTTTCTATGTTTATCTTTTATACCTTCCCGTTAATTCTGCTTTATCCCGGACATGACCTTTTTTGGCTTCGTTAAGAATCCCCGCCCCGTCTTTTAAGTCAAAATCCGTATCCAGGGCAAACATTGTAAATTTATACCGGTGTTCTCCCCTTAAAGGACAAGGCCCCTTGTATCTTCTTTTTCCAAAATCATTCATACCCTGTTTGCCGGGCATACTATCTTCTTTTATCCAGGAAGCAGGGGGTATATCATATACTACCCAGTGAACTTTCCTTGAATCTTCGGCGCTGACATCCTCAAAGATTAAAGCCATTGTTTTTGTATCCGCCGG